>JALOSK010000022.1 GCA_025458465.1 Sandarakinorhabdus sp.
AGCCTAACCTGAAAACGTGCGATCAACCCCTCTCAGCAGCGAGAGGCGTTCACTCCGCCGCTTCCGGCCGAAACGCCTGCCCGCCCGGCAGTTCCTTCACCTCGGCACCACCGCGACGCACGCGTACCCACTGCATGACGCTTTCGATGCCCAGATAGACCACCGGCGTGATGAACAGGGTGAGCACCTGGGAGACCAGCAAACCGCCCAGAACCGCGATGCCCAGCGGCTGGCGTAGTTCCGCCCCGGCCCCGATGCCCAGCGCCAGCGGCGCGGCGCCGGCCATGGCAGCAAAGGTGGTCATCATGATCGGGCGGAAACGCTTGGATGCCGCCTCGCGGATGGCGTGGGCCGGCGTCCAGCCATGCTCGCGCTGCCCGGCGAGGGCGAAATCGATCATCATGATGGCGTTCTTCTTCACGATGCCGATCAGCAGCACCACGCCGATGATGCCGATCACGTCCAGCGGCATGCCGAACAGGGCCAGGAAGGCCACGGCGCCGATGCCCGCCGCCGGCAGGCCCGAGAGGATGGTGATGGGGTGAACGAAGCTTTCGTAGAGCACGCCCAGCACGATGTAGATGACGATGATCGCCGCCAGGAACAGGATCGGCATCGACTTGGTGGAGGATTCGAACTGCTGCGCATTGCCGCCCAGTGCGCCCGACACGCCGGCTGGCTGGCCAACTTCGGCGGCAGCCTGCTCGATCAGCGGCTTGACCTCGCTCAGCGCCACACCCTGCGCCAGGTTGAAACTGATGGTGACCGCCGGCAACTGGCTCTGGTGGGCGACCGAGAGCGGCGCGCCCTCCACCCGGATGCGACTGATCGCCGACAGCGGAATCAGGGCGCCGGATGTGCCGCGCACCGTCAGCTGGCCGATGATGTCAGGGTTCTGCTGATCGCGCTGGGCAATCTCCATGATCACCTGATAGTCATCGGCGTCGCCATAGATGCGGCTGATCTGCTGGTTGCCGAAGGCGGCCAGCAGCACGCGCCGGATGGCGTCCACGGGCACACCCAGACGCGCGGCGGCGTCGCGATCGATGTCCACGAAGGCCTGTCGTGCCCCGCGCTGATAATCGCTGTTCACGTCCACCAGCCCCGGAATGCCGCGCATCGCCTGTTCCAGCTTCGGCGCGAATTCGTACAGCTCATCCTTGTCGACGGCCGAGATCGTGTATTGATAATTGGTCGAGCTGGGCCGGCCGCCGAGGTTCAGGTTCTGCGGCACGTTGGGATAGATGGCAAAGCCGGGGATGCCGGCAACAGCCTTGCGCAGCCGCGCCTGCACTTCTTCGATGGAATCGCGTTCGCCCTGCGGCTTCAGCGGCGCGAACATGCGGCCCTTGCTGCTGTCTTCACCGCCCACGATGCTGTTCACGCGCGCCACAGCCGGATCGGCCAGCACGATCCTGGCCACCTCGTCCTGCCTCGCCAGCATCTCCTCGTAGCCGATGTCGGGCGCGCCTTCGGTGCCGATGAAGATGGTGCCGGTGTCCTCGGTCGGGAAAAAGCCCTTGGGCACTGCGGCAAAGCCCCAGATCGCCACGAAGATGGACGCCACCGTAAGCCCGCCAACCACCTTGCGGTGCTGCAGTGTCCAGTCAAAGGCGCGCATGTACCGCTGGGTGAGGCGGTTGAAGGCGTTGGTGGTGACCCGCGCAACCCGGCCGGGTTCCTGGTGACCCGCCTTCAGCAGCCGCGCCGCGATCATCGGGATCAGCGTGAGCGACAGCACCGCCGAAACGCCGATGGCGATGGTCATCGTCACCGCGAATTCATTGAACAGCCGCCCGATGATGCCGCCCATGAACAGCAGCGGGATGAACACCGCCACAAGGCTGACCGAAATGGAGAGGACGGTGAAGGCAATCTCGTTGGCGCCGGTGACGGCGGCACTGCGCGGATCCTCGCCATCCTCGGTGTGGCGCACGATGTTTTCCAGCACCACGATGGCATCATCGACCACGAAGCCGGTGGCCAGCGTGAGCGCCAGCAACGACAGATTGTCGAGGTTGAAGCCAAAGGCCCACATGCCGGCAAAGGTGCCGATGGCGGCCACCGGCAGCACCACGGCCGGAATGAAGGTGGCGCGCGCATCACCCAGCACCAGATAGATGACCAGCACCACCAGCATGGCCGTGCCAATGAGGGTGACCTGCGCATCGAACACGCTTTCCCGCACGGATTCCGAACGGTCGACGATCTCGCTGATTTCCACCGATGCCGGCAGCGCTTCGCGGACCGAAGGCATCGCGGCCCGGACATCATCAACCAGTTTGACAACATTGGCGCCGGGCTGCCGGGTGACAGCCAGCGTCAGGGCCGGTTCGCCGTTGAACTTGGCACCGCCGCGCAGCCGTTCATAACTGCTGATGACGCTGGCCACGTCGCCCACGCGCACCGGCAGGCCGTTGCGCGTGGCAATGATGATGTTGGCGAACTGGTCGGGCTTGTCCATGTTGCCCGACGCATCGAGCGTGTAGTTGCGCGACCCGCCGGTGATGCTGCCCACCGCAATGTTGCTGTTGGCTGCCGTGATGCCGGCGCGCAGATCGTCAACGGTCAGGCTGCGGGCGGCCAGCGCGGCCGGATCGAACTGCACGCGGATGGCAAAGCGCCGGTCTCCGAACACGGTCACCTGCCCCGCGCCCTGCAAGGTGGAAAGGCGCGGCACGATCAGCGTGTCCACCAGGGTCTGGAGATCGTTCATGGCGCGCGTCTTGTCGCGCACCGACATGATGAGCACCGGCTGATCGGCCGGATTGATCTTGCGGAAGCTGGGCGGGCTTGGCATTTCCGGCGGCAACCGGCGGGTAACGGCCGACAGCACCGATTGCACGTCCAGCGCAGCGGAATCGATGTCGCGATCAAGCGCGAACTGCACGGTGATCGACGTGTTCCCGGTGGTGCTGTTGGAGATCACCTGCTCGATGCCGGAGACAGTCGACAACTGGCGCTCGATCGGCGTTGCCACCGATGCCGCCATGGTGCCGGGGTTGGCACCGGGCAGCGAGGCCTGGATCTGGATGGTCGGCAGATCGACTTCGGGCAGCGCGGAAACGGCGAGCTGGCGATAACCGAAGATGCCGGCAAAGATCACCGCCAGCGTGAGCAGCACGGTCGCCACCGGCCGCTCGACAAAGATGCGCACGAAGCCCATCAGCCGGCGTTCCCGGTGGCGGCACTGGCCTGTTGCGCGGGTGCCGCCCCTGCATCAGGGGCGCCGGCGAGCTTCAGCCGCACGGCATCGCCTTCCTTCAGGCGGCCCAGGGCATCGACCACGATCTTCTCGCCCGGCTTCACGCCGCTGGCCAGATAGACCTTGCCGGCCAGACGTCCCGCCACCACGACATCGCGCATCGCGACCTTGACGCCATCGCCCGGCGCGTCCGGCTTGGCATTGCCGCCGGCGGCCACCGTCCACACGAACGGCGCATCGCGGCCGGTCTGCACCGCACCTTCCGGCAGGGCGATGCGCTGCTGTGGCGCATCCAGGGGCAGTTCCACCGAAACGATGGCACCGGGCCACAGTTCGTCCTTGCGGTTGTCGAATTCGGCGCGTGCCGTCACGCCGCCGCTGCCGGGATCGACATTATTGTCGAGGAACACAAGCTTGCCTGTGGCCAGCACGCTGTTGCTGTCGTCACGGCTGCGCACGACCACCCGGCCACCGCCAGAAGCGAGCAAAGCCCTCGCCTGCTGGACATTTTCGGGCGGCACCAGGAAGCGCACGTGGATGGGCGAAAGCTGGTTGATCGTCACCAGCGCGGTCGCCTCGCCATTGCGGACATTGGCACCAAGCCGGAAGCCCAGTTCACCGGTGCGCCCGGAAATCGGCGCGGTGATGGTGAGGAACGAAAGCTGCACGCGTGCCGAATCCAGCTGGGCCCGCGCCGTGTCGATGTCGCTGCGCGCCGAATAGGCCAGCGCGCGGCGTTCATCGCGGATGGAGGCCGAAATGAAGCCCTTGCCCACCAGCGCCTCGGCACGTTCATATTCCAGGGTTGCCCGCCGTTCGGCGGCAATGGCGCCCTTCAGTTCGGCCTCCGCCTGCTGCACGGCGGCGGCGGCCTGGCGGGGATCGAGCCGGAACAGCACCTGGCCGGCACGCACGAAATCACCTTCACGAAAGGCCACGCCCACGATCTGCCCATCGGCACGCGGCCGCACCGCCACGCTCTGGCGGGGCGTCACCGTGCCCAGGGCCACCAGCGTCGGCGCGAAATCCTCGAACGCGGCGGCCTGCGCCGAAACCGTGAGCATCGGCCGGCGTTTGCCGCCGGGGCCGCCTTCATTCGCCTTGTCTCCGCCCGAACAGGCGGCGAGAAGCAGCAACAGCGCCAGGGACGCGGCCGCGGGCTTGGCGTTGGAACGGTTGATCATAAGAAACAGTCTATTCCCCTGTGGTCGCTGCCACGACCCCTTCGCAAAACTCACGGCGTGCCCCTAGGCACATAGCGCAACCTGCCCAATACGTCATTGCGACACAGCATCCCCCGCGGCGCGCATCATTTTCTTGCCGCCGCACAAGCCGGCCTTCAGGCGCGCAGCTTCCAGCCCGATTTCACGACGCGGTAGCAGGCCCACCACAGAGCCGCGTTGACCAGCAGCAGCGCCAACCCGCCATTCAGCAGCGGCCCATCGGAAACGCCGATGAAACCGGCGCGGAAGCCATCGATGATGTGGAAGAAGGGATTGGCATGGGCAATCGCCGACACCGTCGGGCCAAGCCGGTCAACCACATAGAAGGTGCCCGACAGGAGGGTGAGCGGCTGGATGAAAAAATTGGTCACGGCGGCGGCATGATCGAATTTTTCGGCCCAGACGCCGGTCAAGATGCCCAGCAGCGCCAGCATGACCGAACCCATCGTGCCATAATAAAGGATGAGCAGCGGGTTGCGCAGCGGCACGTCCACGCCCGGTGCCACCGCCATGGCGAGCCACACCGCAGCACCCACCAGCCACGCCCGCGTCAGCGCGCCGCCCACCCAGGCCAGCAGCAGTTCCCCGGCCGACAGCGGCGGCATCAGCACATCGATGATCGAACCCTGCACCTTGGCCACCAGAATGGACGAGGAGCTGTTGGCGAAACTGTTCTGGATCATGCCCATCACGATCAGGCCGGGGCCAAGGAAATCGCTGAACCGCACGCCCAGGATCATCCGGTCACCACGGCCCAGCGCGACCGCGAAGATCACCAGAAACAACAGGGTCGTCACCGCCGGCGCCCAGATCGTCTGGAGCTGCACCTTGAAAAAGCGCCGCACCTCTTTCAGATAAAGGGTCTTCAGCCCTTCGCTGTTGAGGCGCGCGATCACCGGCACGCCCGGTTCCCGCATGGGGCGCTGGGCCGGCACGGCTGACTTGCTGTTGGCGTCCATCATCGCTAGGGGCATATGTTGTCAGCGCGCCTCTGCCAAGGGGGGCGCCATCATCAACCCGGGATCAAGATCAACCATGGCCTGGACCGAAGAACGCATCGCCAAGCTCAAGCATGGCTGGGAAAGCGGCATGACCGCCACGCAGATCGCCGAAATGCTGGGCGAAGGCGTCACCCGCAATGCCGTGATCGGCAAGGCGCACCGCCTGGGCCTTGAAAGCCGCCCTTCCCCGGTGAAGGCGGGTGAAAGCCCGGCACCGGCAGCCCCGCGCCCGGCCCCGCCGCCGGCAGCGCCCAGCCCGCCGCCATCCGCGGCGCCTGCGGCGGCTGCCAGCGCCGCGCCTGCACCGGCGGCTCCGGCCGTCAGCCCGCCGCCGCAACCGGCAGCGCCGCCAAGCATCGCCCGCCCGGCCCCGCGCCCTGCCAAGGGCGGCAAGCAGGCCCGCACCACCCTGCTCGATCTGAACGACAAGGTGTGCAAGTGGCCGATCGGCCATCCGGATGACGCCGATTTCCATTTCTGCGGCAAACCGGCCAATCCCGGCTTTCCCTATTGTGGCGAGCATTGCCTGGTGGCCTATCAGGCCCAGATGCCGCGCCGTGATCGTCCGCGGCAACTGCCCACCGTGCCGGGAATCCCACGCGGCTGAATGGCCGCGTCGTCCCCGCAAACTTGCCCCATTGCCGGCCGCCCATCCGCCCCTTACGTTTGCGGCAGGGGAGTGAAACCGTGCCGCACAACCGTGATGAAACCGATGTCGATGTGCTGATCGTGGGAGCCGGCCTGTCCGGCATCGGCGCCGCGGTGCATCTGAAGCAGAATTGCCCGAACGAACGCTGGGCGATCTGGGAAGGCCGCGATGCCATCGGCGGCACCTGGGATCTGTTCCGCTATCCCGGCATCCGGTCCGACAGTGACATGTACACACTGGGCTATCGCTTCAAGCCGTGGAAGGCCGCGAAAGCCATCGCCGACGGGCCTTCCATCCGCGCCTACATCCGCGAGACCGCCGAGGAGCACGGCATCACCCCGCACATCCACTTTGGCCACAAGGTGACCAAGGCCGAATGGGACAGCGCCGCCGCCCGCTGGACGGTGACGGCCACGACATCGGCAGGCACGGTCACCCTCACTGCCCGCTTCCTGTTCATGTGCTCGGGCTATTACAGCTATGATCAGGGCCACCGCCCCACCTGGGCCGGGGAGGCAGACTTCAAGGGCCAGATCATCCATCCGCAATTCTGGCCCGAAGGCCTTGATTACGCCGGCAAACGTGTTGTCGTCATCGGTTCCGGCGCCACCGCCGTGACGCTGGTGCCGGAAATGGCCAGAAAGGCCGCCCACGTGACGATGCTGCAGCGCACGCCCACATGGATGGTCTCCCGCCCATCATCGGACGTGATCGCCAACGCATTGAAGGCCATCCTGCCGGCGCAAACCGCCTACAACATCATCCGCTGGAAGAATGTCACGCTGGGTCAGTATTTCTACCGCCAGACCCGCGAGCGCCCCGGCAAGGTGCGCGAACTGCTGCTCAAGCGGCTGGCGAAGCTGCTGCCCGCCGATTACGATCTCGAAACCCACTTCACCCCCGGCTACAATCCGTGGGACCAGCGCCTGTGCCTGGTGCCGGATGCAGATCTGTTCAACGCCATCAAGGCCGGCACCGCCAGCATCAGGACAGACCAGATCCAACGCTTCGAAGCGGGCGGCATCCGCCTGACGTCCGGCACGCTGCTGGAGGCCGACATCATCGTCACGGCCACCGGCCTGAAACTGGAATCGGTGGGCGGCATGGCCGTCGGCGTGGATGGTCGAAGCGTGCGCATTGCCGATACGCTGGCCTACAAGGGGATGATGTTCTCCGGCGTCCCCAACCTGTTCCAGAGCTTCGGCTACATCAACGCCAGCTGGACCCTGCGTTCGGACCTGATCGCCGATCATGCCTGCCGCCTGATCAACCACATGCGCCGCCACGGCTGGGACAGCGCCACCCCCACGCCTGCGCCGGACGTGGTGCCGGAACGCCTCGCCATGGACCTGGCCTCGGGCTACGTCCAGCGCGGCGCCGATGCCCTGCCCCGATCGGGCAACCGCGCCCCGTGGGTGGTCACCGCAGACTATAAATACGACCGGCGCGAACTGCTGGAAGGCCCGGTGGACAACGAGATGGCCTTCGCAAGAGCCACGGCGCCAGTCAGGATGCTGGAAGCGGCCGAATGAACCGAAGGCACGAAACGGCGAGGCCGGAATGAAGTTCCGACGCGCCACGCTGGCGGATGCTGACGCCATCCAGTCCTTCATCAAGGGCAGCTATGGCAATGGCGCCCCGTACAAGGGCCCGGCCCGCTGGCTGTGGCAGTTCGTGAACTGCCCGTTCCGTCCCGCCGGCGACGAGGGGCCCGCGGTCTGGATCGCAGACGATGCTGGCAAGGTTGCGGGCCAGACGGCGGTGCAGGATGCAACATTGTGGCTCGATGGCCAGCCACTGGAAGCCGGCTGGATCGTCGATGTGATGGTGGACCCGGCCTATCGCGGCCAGGGCCTTGGTCATCGCATCCACGATGCCATCCTGCCCGATCGCGCCATCCTGATCACGCTGACCATGGCGCTGGCCACCCGCAAGATTGCCGAGCGTGCCGGCTGCATCACCCTGGGCCCAACCGGGCAATACGCCCGCCATCACCGCCTGCGCGCTGCCACTGTCGGCCGCTATCTGGACTTCAAGGCGCATGAACGCCCCGATCGTGCGCGACTGCTCGGCCTGTTCCGCGCATCGCTGATCGGCCCGGCGCTGGTGGCGGCCGCCGCGCGCACCGTGGCAGCCGTGCGCGGCTTCGGCCGGCCCAAGGCGCCCCTTGCAGGCTTCCGGGTCGAGGAAGTGGCGCGCTTTCCCGACCTGGTCGACACATTGTGGAACGCCGCGCGACCCGGCTATCCTGCCATCTTCGAGCGCAGCGCCCGCTTTCTGAACTGGCGCTTCTGCGACGTGCCCGATCTTGTCTATCGCCGCTTCCTGCTGTTCGATGGCGCCGGCACGCTGCGCGGTACACTGGTGACCAGGGTCACCACCGGGATCGAACTGCCGGCGGGTGTGGTGGTGGATGCCTTTGCCCGCGCCGACGATGACGCAGCCCATGATGCCTTGCTGGCCCTCGCCGAACGCGAACTGGCCCCGCACAGCGACTATCTGGAGGCCGCCGGCTCAAGCCCGGCCATGGTGGCGGCGCTGGCGCGTGCCGGCTATGTGCGGATGCGCGTCATGCGGCCAACCGTGGTGGTGCGCGATCCGGCGCTGAAGGCGCGCATGGCCGCCATGCCCGATGCCTGGCACTTCACCAAGGCAGATCACGATTGGGACCAGGTCCACCCGGCCTAGGCAGCTTCCCAGATTGCGCAGTCCCAGATGGTGTCACCATGGGTGATCGTGGGCAGGCTGCGCCATCCCGGCCCGTTGAACAGGTGGCGCATCTGATCGAAGCGCAGCCGGTAAGCCGAAACATAGATGCGCGGGCTGCGCTGCTGCAGGGCTGCCAGGATCGCCGCCGGCTCGCTGGCGTAATAAAGCACCTCGCAGGCGGTCACCAGATCGAAGCGCTCACCCGGGAACAGCGCGGCCGCATCATCCACGCCGCCAACGACGAACCGCGCCGTTGGGCAGCGCTGGCGCGCCCGCTCGACGGCCCGCTCGCTCAGCTCCACCCCGCTCAGGCGGTCACACAGCTGCTGCAGGAACAGGCTCTGATGCCCCTCGCCCGAGCCGAGTTCAAGGATGCTGGCATAATGCGGCTGGATCGCCGCCAGCTGGGCGTTGGTCTGGGCAAAGCGATGCTGTTCCCGGTCAGACGCCATTTCCCATGGATCATCCAGCATGTAGACCATGCGCAACTTGCCATGCCGGTTGGCAAAGGCGGTGCGCGACAGCATCAACCGCTTCCAAAGCTTGGAAATCAGCGCCGACATCGGCATTTGCCCCCCATCATTTCACATGCTGGCGCAGCAGCATCGACAGGCGGCGGCGCAAGGTCTTCATCGGGGGCGACCGCCCGGCCAGGATCGCGTCCAGCGTCGCTGCATCCATGTCCTGCCGCAGCGAGGTGCGGGGCCGCACCCTGGCGCGGGCATTGGCAACGCCGCCATCACTGGTGTGGATCGCCGCAAAGCCTTCCTGCCTGAGGTGGCGGATCACCCGGCGATCATAGGCACCGAACGGAATGGCGACGCTGTCGATCACCGTGCCGGTGATGGCAGCCAACCGCTGCCGGGCATCGCGCGTCTCGGCGATCAGCGTTGCACCGTCCACCTTGCGCCAATCGACGTGATCGCGGCCATGCAGGCCGATGGCATGGCCCATGGCCAGCAGGGCCTGGATGCCCTGCGGCGACAGATAATCGGGATCATCCAGCCGGCCCGTCAGCACGAAGAACTCGCCCTTCAGGCCATGGGCGTTCAGGATCGGCGCGGCGATGGCCAGATCAGACAGATTGCCATCGTCGAAGGTGATACGGATATCCTGCCCCGCACTGCGCAAGGCGGCAATGCGCGCCACCAGGCCGGCAAATGCTGGTTCATCCAGCCAATAGGGCACTTCATCGGCAGGCACCCGGCCATGCGGGGTGCCAATGCCGTGGAAATTGATGCCGATCATCGGCCGAACGCCAGCGCAGCGGCGGCCGGCGCCAGGCGGGCGCGCACCTCGGGCGGCGGCGGCAGTTCGTGCAACCCGCGCAAGGCAGCTGCCGCGGCCGGCCAGCCGCCGCCCTTCAGCAGCATCTTGCCAATGGCCGCCAGTGACCACAGCCACGAACAGGGCACGAAGGCCGGCGCGAACCGGCGCATGAAGCGCATGCGGTTGCGATAGTTGAAGTAATTGGCAAACGGGCTGGGCGCGCGCACCAGGGTGCCGGTGCCGATGGTGGTGCCGCCATGGTGGTGGACGATGGCATCGGGGCACAGGCGAAATGGCAGGGCTCCGCGCCGGGCAGCCCAATCAAGCTCCTCGTAATACAGAAAATAATCCTCCGCCATCAGCCCGACCTGTTCGATGAAGGCGCGGCTGGCCACCATGTTGGCGCCCGATATGAAGTCCAGCGTTGCGGCATCCGGCATGGTCACGGCGTCCGGCAGGGCCCCGGCATTCACGTTGACCGCAATCCCGGTGAGGCGACGCAAGCGACCGCCGTCGCTTTGTACATGGTGGGGCGGATCATGGTACAGCGTACGCCCGCCCATCAGGCCGAACGCCCCTGCCTGCGCGCCGCAGCGAACATAGGCCGCCGCCGTATCGGGCATCACCACGCAATCGGGATTGAGGATCCAGAACAGGTTCACCGCAGCGTGCGGCATCAGGGCCTTCAGGCCGATGTTGCAGGCACCGGCATAGCCCAGATTCACGGGCGAGCGCAGCAGCGTGACCTTGGCGATGTCGGCAAGCGCCAGATGTTCCGCACGCTCTGCCGGCAGATCGGCAAAATCGGCGCCATCAGCCGCAGCCGCCACCACCTTGGCGGTGGCATCGGTGCAGCCGTTGTCGACCACGATGATGCGCAGGTCAGCCCCTTCGCTGGCCAACAGGCTGCGCACGCAAGCGCCGATCACATCGGCCGACTGATAGGCAACGATGATGACGCCAATCATGAAGTTACCCGCTCAAACCCCTGTTTCCCATGCGCTATCGGGCAAGTGAGTGAAGATATGGTTAGCCCTGGGGTCAGATCCGTTCCTTCACATAGGCACCAGGCGCGTCCTCGATCGCCTTGTAGGCGCCCTTCCCCGGCACGCGGGCCTTGACCATCTTCCCGGAGCGCGGGGTGAGCCAGGCCAGCCAGTCGGGCCACCAGCTGCCCTTGGTTTCGGTGGCGCCGGCGATGAAGGCGTCCAGCGTGTCGGCGGGCTTGGCGTTGGTCCAGTGTTGATATTTGCCGGCAGACGGCGGGTTGACGACGCCAGCGATATGCCCGCTGCCGGCCAGCACGAAGCGGGTTTCGCCGGTGAAGGCTTTCGTCAGTTTGAAGGCGCTGCGGGCCGGGGCGATATGGTCTTCCTTGCCGCCCTGGATGTAGCTCGGGGTCTTCACCTTCGAAAGGTCCACCGGCACGCCGGCAACGGTGAGCGCGCCGGGCTTCACCAGCAAATTGTCGCGGTACATCTGCTCGATATACTGGCGGTGCCAACGGGCTGGCACGTTGGTGGCATCCGAATTCCAATAGAGCAGATCGAAGGGGAAATAATCCTTCCCCAGCATGTAGTTGTTCACCACATAGTTCCAGATCAGATCGTTGGACCGCAACAGGTTGAAGGTGCTGGCCATGTAGCGGCCGTCAAGCACCGGCTTGTCGCCCGTGATCTTGTCGATCGTCTCCAGGCTGGCATCATCGACAAACAGCTTCAGTTCGCCGGCGTCGCTGAAATCCACCTGGGCGGTGAAGAAGGTGGCGGTGGCGACCTGCGCGGCCTCCTTCCTCGCCGCCAGCACGGCCAGCGCGGCGGCAAGCGTGGTGCCGGCGACGCAATAGCCGATGGTGTGGACGCTGTCGGCCTTGCAGATGTCCTTCACCGCATCGAGCGCGGTGAACATGCCTTCCTCGACATAGGTGTCGATGGTGGCATCGGCCAGGCTTTCGTCGGCATTCTTCCAACTGACCACGAACACGGTGAGGCCCTGTTCGACGCACCAGCGGATGAAGCTCTTCTCCGCCGTGAGATCGAGGATATAGAATTTGTTGATCCACGGCGGAAAGATCAGCAGCGGCACCTCGTACACCTTTTCGGTGACGGGGGCATATTGGATCAGCTGGAACAGGCGGTTCTGGAACACCACCTTGCCGGGCGTGATGGCGACGTTGCGGCCCACTTCGAAGGCGTTCTCGTCCGTCATCCGCATGCGGCCGGCGGCGAGGTCTTCCAGAAGATGTTCAAGGCCTTTCAGCAGGTTGGCGCCACCGGTTTCCACGGTTTTCTTCAGCACTTCGGGATTGGTGGCCATGAAGTTCGATGGGCTCATGGCATCGACGAACTGCTTGATGAGGAAGCGGGCCTTCTCCTTCTCATCGGCGCTCATCCCCTCGATGCCCTGCGCGGCCTCCATGATGTGGCTGGCGGTGAGCAGATAGGATTGGCGCAGGAAATCGAAGGCCGGGGTTTGCGCCCACGCCTCGCCGGCAAAGCGCTTGTCCTTCACGGCGGGCTTTTCGGCATCCGGCGTCAGGAAGCGCTGCCACAGCGCCATCGCATCAGCCATGTAGCGCTGCTGCTGTTCCATCAGCCTGGCCGGATCGGCCAGCATGGCGGTCCAGGCCTTGGTCCAGGTGGTCATCATGCCCAGCGGATCGGGGATCATCGGCGCCTGCCCATGTTCCCTGGTCCAGAATTCCAGCATCATCTGCTGCCCCTTGCCGGCCAGATCGGTGATCTTCTGGAAATTCTCCTGCGCCTGGGCCTGCAGCGCTGTGGGATCGGTGAGTTCGGGCATGGGGTGTCTCCGTTGCGGCCACTGTGCCCTTGCACCCCATGCTTTGCCAAGCCCGGCGTTCCGGGTTATTGAGCGGTGCCGGCGCCTTGCCGGCATGAAGGACCAATAGCGTGACCAATTCGGCCATCATCGCAGCCAGCATTGCCGGCGCAGCAGCAGCTGCCGCCGCGGCTGCCGCCATGGCCGCCACGCCGCCACCGGATCGAGGGTAACGCAACAATCAAACCCTCTCACCGGCGGCGGCGGAACAAAATGGTTCCTCCGCCGCTTTTCTTTTGTCCAATCGCTGCCTAAGGCAGCATCAACAGCCCAACGGAACTGGCCCATGCAGGACGAATTCTACCGCATCAAACGCTTGCCGCCCTATGTGATCGCGGAAGTGAACGCCATGCGGGCCAGGGCACGCGCATCTGGCGAGGACATCATCGATCTGGGCATGGGCAATCCCGATCTGCCGCCGCCGCCGCACGTGATCGCCAAACTGGCCGAAGTGGCGGCCAAGCCGGATGCGCATGGCTATTCGGCGTCGAAGGGCATTCCGGGACTGCGGAAGGCGCAGGCGGCCTATTATGGCCGGCGCTTCGGCGTTGATCTCGATCCGGAAACCGAAGTGGTGGTCACGCTGGGTTCCAAGGAAGGCCTGGCCAACCTGGCGCAGGCGATCACCGCGCCGGGCGACGTGGTGCTGGCGCCGAACCCGTCCTACCCCATTCACACGTTCGGCTTCATCATTGCCGGCGCCACCATCCGCTCCGTGCCGACCACGCCCGATGAACGCTATTTCGAGGCACTGGAACGCGCGGTGCGCTTCACCGTGCCCCGGCCATCAGTGCTGGTGATGGGCTATCCCAGCAACCCCACCGCCGAAGTGGCTGATCTGGCCTTCTAT
>JALOSK010000239.1 GCA_025458465.1 Sandarakinorhabdus sp.
CAGCACACCAAGGCGGCCGGCGTGCCGATGATCGTGGCCATCAACAAGATGGACAAGACCGGCGCCGACGCAGGCCGCATCCGCACCGATCTGCTGCAGCACGACGTGCAGGTGGAAGAAATGGGCGGCGACGTGATGAGCGTCGAGATTTCCGCCGTGAAGAAGACCGGCCTTGATGACCTGCTGGAAAAGATCCTGCTGCTGGCCGAAATCTCCGAACTGAAGGCCAACCCGGATCGCGCCGCCGAAGGCACGGTGATCGAGGCGCGGCTGGACAAGGGCAAGGGCCCGCTGGCCACCGTGCTGGTGCGCCGCGGCACCCTGAAGCGCGGCGACATCTTCGTGATGGGCCAGGAATGGGGCCGCGTGCGTGCCCTGACCGACGACAAGGGCGCCCAGTTGAAGGAAGCCGGCCCGTCAACCGCGGTCGAAGTGCTGGGCCTCAATGGCGTGCCGCAGGCTGGTGATCCGGTGACCGTGGTGGAAAACGAGGCCCGTGCCCGCGAAGTGACGGAATACCGCGCTGGCCTCGCCACCGCCCAGCGCACCGGCGGCAACGGCCCGGCCCGCCTGGAAGACATGTTCTCGGTGCTGCGCGCCAAGAAGGTCCAGGAATTCCCGCTGGTCATCAAGGCAGACACACAAGGCTCGGCCGAAGCCATTGCCGGGGCGGTGGCCAAGATCGGCAACGATCAGATCCGCGCCAAGGTGCTGCTGGCCGGCAGTGGCGGCATCACCGAAAGCGACGTTACGCTGGCCAAGGCGTCGGGCGCACCGGTGATCGGCTTTGGCGTGCGCGCCAATGCCAAGGCCCGCGAAATCGCCCAGCGCGATGGCGTGGCGCTGAAATATTACGACGTCATCTATGACCTGATCGAGGACGTGAGGGCGGGCATGGCCGGCCAGCTTGGCCCCGAAGCGTTCGAAACGGTGGTGGGCCGCGCCCAGGTGCTGGAGGTGTTCCAGGCCGGCAAGATCGGCAAGGCCGCCGGTCTGCGCGTGCTGGAGGGCTATATCAAGAAGGCCCTGCGCGCCCGCGTCATGCGCGACGATGTGATCATCTACACCGGATCGATTGCCTCGCTGCGGCGCTTCAAGGACGACGTGCCCGAAGTGAAGGCCGGCCTTGAATGCGGCATCACGCTGGCCGATTCGTCAGACGTGAAGGCTGGTGACATCATCGAGACCTATGAAGTCGAGATGAAAGAGCGGACCCTCTAAGCAAACCCCTCCCGCTTGCGGGAGGGGGGAATGATGCCCATGCCCCGTTCCACCCCAGACGCCCAGGGTCGCCCGATCCGGCTGCAACGCATTGGCGAACAGGTCCGTCACGCGTTGGCCGAGATCATCGCGCGCGGCGATCTGCGCGACGACATCATCAACCGCACCATCATCTCGGTCTCCGAAGTGCGGGTGACGCCCGATCTGCGCCACGCCACCGTGTTCGTGAAGGCGTCGAACGGCGACGATGAGGCCGTGGTGAAGGCGCTGGGCCAGCATCGCGGCTGGTTGCGCGGCGAAGTCGCCAAGCGGCTGGCGACGAAATACACGCCCGATCTGTCGTTCCGCCGCGATGAAAGCTTCGATGCCGGCGCCCGCATCGATGAAGTGCTGCGCCGACCGGAAATCGCCCGCGATCTTGGCACCCCGACCAAGCCGGGTGAGCGCGGCTGGCAGAGCCTGGCCGACACGATGGGCGACGATGACGGCGACGATTGAGGCCCCCAACATTGCCGTGCTGTGCCGGCCGCTTGCCAACCGGCGGGTGCGGCTGGACCCCATCTTCGAAGCCCACCGCGAACCACTGCGCGCCGCCTGCGCGGCTGATCGCGCAATCTGGGACATTTATTCCACCTGCCTGGTGGACGGCCATTTCGATCCGCAGTTCGATGCCAAGCTGGCCGGTGCCGGCGGGCAATTCGCCTATGCCGTGCTGGACGGCGACACGGTGGTGGGCTGCACCGGGTTTTACAGCATCGAGCCAGCCAACCGCGCTGTTGCCATCGGCCACACCTATCTGGCGCCTTCGGCACGCGGTGGTGATGTGAACATGGCGATGAAGGGCCTGATGATCGGCCACGCCTGGGCCTGCGGCTTCCAGCGCATCCATTTCGACGTGGACACCCGCAACACCCGCTCCATTGCGGCCGTGAAGAAGCTCGGCGCCACCCATGAAGGCACGCTGCGACGCAACAAGATCACCTGGACCGGCTTCGTGCGGGACACCGCCATCCTGTCCCTGCTGCCCGGCGAGGAATCCGCTGCGCTCAAGGTCTGGCTGTGAATGGCTGGATCATCCTCGACAAGCCGCTGGCGCTGACAAGCGCGCAAGGGGTGGCCGCGGTGAAGCGCATCCTGCGCACCGCCGGCCTGCCCGTGCCGCGCATCGGCCACGGCGGCACGCTTGATCCGCTGGCCACCGGCGTGCTGCCGATCGCGCTCGGCGAAGCGACCAAGCTGGCCGGGCGGATGCTGGACGCTGCCAAGGGCTATGACTTCACCGTCCAGTTCGGCACCGAGACCAGCACGCTGGACGCCGAAGGCGAAACCGTGGCCACCAGCGACGTGCGCCCAGAGGCCGGCGCCATCGCCGCCATCCTGCCGGGCTTCACCGGCGCACAGGATCAGGTGCCGCCGGCCTATTCGGCGCTGAAGGTGGACGGCAAGCGCGCCTATGCGCTGGCCCGCGCCGGCGAGACTGTCACGCTCGCCACCCGACGCATCACCGTGCATCACATCGAACTGCTGCACGGCACGCCTGACAGCGCCACCTTCACCACGCTGGTGTCGAAAGGCACCTATATCCGCAGCCTCGCGCGGGACATCGCCCGGGCGCTTGGCACGGTGGGCCACGTGACGATGCTGCGGCGCACGCAGTCGGGCCCGTTCGGCCTCGCGCAGGCGATATCGCTGGACAAACTGGCCGAACTGGTGCAGGGGCCAACCCCAGAACAGGCAATCTTGCCATTGATGACAGGGCTGGACGACATCCCGGCTCTCGCCATCACGCCAGACGAGGCGGCGGCGCTCAAACAGGGGCGCAGGCTTGTCGGGCACCCAGCCAGCAACGGCACCCATCTCGCGGTCTGCGGTACTGTTCCCGTGGCGCTTGTCGAGGCCCATCAGGGCGAGGTGCGGGTGCTGCGCGGGTTCAACCTTTGATGAAGGAGTACCCCGATGTCGGTGACCGCCGAGAAGAAGGCTGAAATCATCAGCAGCAATGCCCGCGCCGCCAATGACACCGGTTCGCCGGAAGTGCAGGTGGCCATCCTGTCGGAACGCATCGCCAACCTGACCGAGCATTTCAAGACCCACGCGAAGGACAACCACTCGCGCCGCGGTCTGCTGGTTCTGGTCAACAAGCGCCGCGCGCTGCTGGATTATCTTAAAAAGAAGGATGAGGCGCGCTACACCGCGCTGATCACCAAGCTGGGCCTGCGCAAGTAAGCCCTGCTGGTTGAAGGAACGGCCCCCCAAAGAACAATGTTTCTGGGGGGCCGTTCTCATATCCGGCCCGAAGCGAATGAGCGCATCGGAGCCGGCGCCGCCAAGAAGGGCGGCAACCACGCATGTGGCGACCGGCAATAGGGCCGCCTCGCCAGGGAAAGAGACTTCATGTTCACCATCCACAAGGAAGAGATCAACTGGGGCGGCCGCACGCTGACCCTGGAAACCGGCCGCATTGCCCGTCAGGCTGATGCCGCCGTGCTGGCCACGCTGGGCGAAACCGTCGTGCTGTGCGCCGTCACCGCCGCCAAGTCGGTCAAGGAAGGGCAGGATTTCTTCCCGCTCACCGTCCACTAATCAGGAAAAATATTCCGCCGCCGGCCGCATCCCCGGCGGCTTCTTCAAGCGCGAACGCGGCGCCACCGAGCATGAGACGCTGACCAGCCGCCTGATCGACCGGCCGGTGCGCCCGCTGTTCCCGGAAGGCTTTTACAACGAAATCAACGTGATCGCCCAGGTGCTCAGCTATGATGGCGAGAATGAGGCCGACATTCTGGCGATGGTGGCCGCATCGGCGGCGCTGACCCTGTCGGGCGTGCCCTTCCTGGGCCCGATCGCGGCCGCGCGCGTGGGTTACAAGGATGGCGACTATATCCTCAACCCCACCAAGGCGCAGGTGAAGGACGGCAGCCTGGATCTGGTGGTTGCCGGCACCAGCGAAGCGGTGATGATGGTTGAATCCGAAGCCAAGGAGCTTTCGGAAGAGGAAATGCTGAACGGCGTGATGTTCGCCCACCGTTCGATGCAGCCGGTGATCGATGCCATCATCCGCCTTGCCGAAAAGGCCGCCAAGGACCCGTGGGACGTGGCGATCACCGACGACAAGGCGCTGCTGGCCACGCTGAAGAAAGGCGTGGGCAAGGATATCGATGCCGCCTACCGCCTTTCGGGCAAGTCGGAACGGCAGGCCGCGCTGGCCGCCGCCAAGGACAAGGCCAAGGGCCTGTTCGCCGATGCCACCCCGCAGGAACAGATGAAGGCATCCAAGCTGTTCAAGAAGCTGGAGGCTGATATCGTGCGCGGCGCCATCCTGAAGGAAGGCCGGCGCATCGATGGCCGCGACACCAAGACGGTGCGGCCGATCGAGGCCATGGTCGGCTTCCTGCCGCGCACCCATGGTTCGGCGCTGTTCACCCGCGGTGAAACCCAGTCGATCGTCACCACAACGCTGGGCACGGCCGATGCCGAACAGATGATCGATGGGCTGGATGGCCTGCGGTATGAACGCTTCATGCTGCACTACAACTTCCCGCCCTATTCGGTCGGCGAAGTCGGCCGCTTTGGCGCGCCGGGCCGCCGCGAGATCGGCCATGGCAAGCTGGCCTGGCGGGCGCTGCATCCGCTGCTGCCGTCGAAGGAAGAATTTCCCTACACGATCCGCGTATTGTCCGACATCACCGAATCCAACGGCTCCTCGTCGATGGCCACGGTGTGCGGCGGCTCCCTTGCGCTGATGGACGCCGGCGTGCCGCTGAAGCGCCCGTGCGCCGGCATCGCCATGGGCCTGATCCTGGAAGGCAAGGATTTTGCCGTGATCAGCGACATCCTGGGCGATGAAGATCATCTGGGCGACATGGACTTCAAGGTGGCCGGCACATCCGAAGGCGTCACCTCCCTGCAGATGGACATCAAGGTCGCTGGCATCACCGAAGAGATCATGCGCGTGGCGCTGGCACAGGCCAAGGCCGGCCGCGCCCACATCCTCGCTGAAATGGCCAAGGCGCTGGACAGCACGCGCGAGACGATGTCGGCCCACGCGCCGCGCATCGAGACGATGAGCGTGCCCAAGGACAAGATCCGCGACATCATCGGCACCGGCGGCAAGGTGATCCGCGAGATCGTCGCCACCACCGGCGCCAAGGTGGACATCGAGGATGATGGCACCGTCAAGATCTCGTCCAGCGATCCGGCCCAGATCGAAGCGGCGCGCAACTGGATCATCGGCATCGTTGCCGAACCGGAAGTCGGCAAGATCTACACCGGCAAGGTGGTCAACCTGGCCGATTTCGGCGCGTTCGTGAACTTCATGGGCGCCCGCGATGGCCTGGTGCACATCTCGGAAATCAAGAACGAGCGTGTGGCCAATGTGCGCGACGTGCTGGCCGAAGGCCAGCAGGTGAAGGTGAAGGTGCTGGGCGTTGATGACCGCGGCAAGGTGCGCCTGTCGATGCGGGTTGTTGACCAGGAGACCGGCGAGGAACTGCCCGACACCCGGCCGCCCAGAGAAGGCCGGGGCGAAGGTGGCGATGACCGTCCGCCGCGCGGCGATCGCGGTGACCGCGGCCCGCGCCGGGATGGCGACCGTGGCCGTGGCCCGCGCCGTGATGGCGACCGTGATCGCGGCCCGCGCCGTGACCATGGTGATCGTGGTGGCGAGCGTGGTGACCGCCGCCCGCGTGAGCAGGAGGGGGCCGATCCCGGCCTGCCCAGCTTCCTGACCGGCAACGACGACTGACGCTGCCCGCCTGGCAGCGCC
>JALOSK010000240.1 GCA_025458465.1 Sandarakinorhabdus sp.
CGTTGTCGTTGGCATTTGTGGGTTTTGAACGGTTTAACGGCTCATTCAGGCCGGGCAAAAACACCGTCTTTGAACACACGTCGATCCTGGTTCGGCCCCATACATGCCCCCGACAACAGGGTGGTTATGGTGGAGCCGCCGGGTACTGCCCCCGGGTCCGCTGCGTCTATTACACGGCATCATTTATCGCCATAGCCGGCAAGCCGGCATCCCCCATGTAGGGTGTCGGTGCCGATTCCTCAATCCCGGTTTCTTCAGGCCCCACCGAACCGCCGATACAGCGTGGGCAGCAGCAACAACGTGAGCAACGTGGAGGAAATGATGCCGCCAATCACCACGGTGGCAAGCGGCTGTTGCACTTCGGCCCCCGCCCCGGTGGCGATCGCCATCGGCAGGAAGCCGATGCTGGCCACCAGCGCCGTGGACAGCACGGGCCGCAAGCGGTCCAGCGCGCCGGCCACCACGGCTTCGGCCTTTTCCATGCCGTGCGCCCTCAAGTGGTTGATGTGATCCACCAGCACCAGACCATTGAGCATGGCAATGCCCGACAGCGCGATGAAGCCGATGGCCGCCGTGATCGAAAACGGCATCCCGCGCAGCGCCAGCGCGAACACGCCGCCCGTGACCGCCAGCGGAATGCCGGCAAACACGATCAGCGCCTGCCGCAGCGAGCCGAGCGCACCATAGACCAGCACCAGGATGAGCAGCAGACAGGCCGGCACCAGCACCGCCAGCCGCGCCTTGGCTTCCTGCAACTGCTTGAACTGGCCGCCGAATTCGATGCGATAGCCATCGGGCAGCGTCACTGCCCTGGCCAGTTCGGCCTGCGCCCGCGCCACATAGCCTTCCACATCGCTGCCAGACAGGTTGACCAGCAGCGCCGCGCGCTTCTGGCCGTTGTCACGCCGCACCGGCTCCACCGCCATCACCTCTTCAAGGCTGGCCACCCGGCCCAGCGGCACCATGCCGGCATTGCCCACCCGCAGCGGCAGCGCGCGGATGGTATCGAAATCGGCGCGCTGCGCATCGGGCAGGCGCACCACGATGGCGTGCCGTCGGATGCCCTCGAGGATCGCGCCCACCTCTTGTCCCGCCAGCGCGGCGGTGATGGCACTGTTCACCTCGTCCGCCCCCAGGCCAAGGCGCACCAGCGCATCATGGTTCACCTTCACCACCAGGCTGGGGGTGCGGCCATCGACTTCCAGTTCGGCCTGCGCGGTGCCCGGCAGTCGCTTGATCACCTTCAGCGCCTGTTCGCCCAGCGCCTCCAGCCTGTCGTTGTCGTCGCCAAAGATCTTCACCGACAGATCGGCGCGGGTGCCTTCCAGCATCTCGTTGAAGCGCATCTCGATCGGCTGGGCGAACAGGAAATGCTGATCGCCATACAGCTTCAGCGCCTCCGCCTCGATGGCCTTCACCAGTTCGGCCTTCGATTGCGGGCCGTCGGCCGGCCATTCGGCACGCGGCTTGTAGTGGACATACAGGTCGTTCTCGTTGGGTGGCATCGGATCGGTGGCCACCGCCGAGGTGCCGATGCGCGAGAAGACATGGGTGATCTGCGGGAATTTCTTCAGCAGCGCCTTTTCCAGCGCGATCTCCTTGGCCAGGCTCTCCTCGATGCTCATGTCCACCGGCTTGTAGACCATGGCAGTGATCGAACCTTCGTCCAGCCGCGGCGTGAACACCGTGCCCAGCCGGGTGAAGAGCAGCCCGGCAGCGACCAGCACCAGCAGCGCTGGCACGATGGCCAGCACGGGGCGCGCAAGGGTCGATTCCAGCAGCGGCCGCCAAGCCCGTTCCAACGCAGCCACCAGGCGGGTCGGTCCATGATCGGCGCCGGCCTTCAGCCAGTATGACGACATTGCCGGCACCACGGTGACGCTGACGACAAGGGCTGCCGTCAGCGCCAGCATCACCGTCATCGCCATCGGCCGGAACAATTTTCCTTCCACGCCGCCCAGCGCCAGGACCGGCACATAAACCAGCGTGATGATCGCCACACCGAACGCCACCGGCCGCGCCACCTCGCCCATCGCCGCCGTGATGAGCCCGCGGCGCTCGCCTTCGTCCAGCGCGCGGCCCAGCCTCTGCTGCTCGGCCCCCAGCCTTCTCAGCGCATTTTCCACGGCCACGATGGCGCCATCGACCAGCAGGCCGAAATCCAGCGCGCCAAGGCTCATCAGATTGCCGGAAATGTCGAGCCGCACCATGCCGATGGCTGCGATCAGGAAGGCAATCGGAATCACTGCCGCCACGATCAGCGCCGCGCGCCAATGGCCCAGCACCAGAATCAGCACGAAGGCGACCAGCGCCGCGCCTTCCGACAGGTTGTTGCGCACCGTCGCCACCGTGCGCTCCACGATGTCGGCACGGTCATAACGGGCGCGGATCACCATGCCTTCGGGCAGCGCCGCCTGTACCTGCGGCAGATATTCGTCCACCGCGCGCGCCACCTCCCGACTGTTCTGCCCGGTCAAGAGCATGATGGTGCCCAGCACCGTCTCGCGCCCGTTCACCGTCGCCGCGCCGGACCGCAGCGCGCTGCCCACCCGCACGGTGGCCAGATCGGCAACCGTCAGCGGCTTGACCCCGCCGGCAAATTTCACCGGCAGCGCGCCAATGGCTTCGGGCTGCATCACGCGCGCATCGGTGCGCACCACCAGCCGCCGGCCATCGCGGGAAATGGCGCCGCCGCCGGCATTGTCGGCATGGGCGGCAACGGCGGCGGCCAGTTCGGCCGGTGTCACCCCGGCGGCGGCCAGCTTCTTCAGATCAGGCTCGATCACATATTGGCGTTCCAGCCCGCCGATAGTGTTGACCTCGGCCACGCCGGCCACCGTGCGCAACATCGGGATGACCACATATTCCTGCGTTTCCGCCAGCGCCATCAGGTGATCATCTTCGTTGCTGGCCGGCACCAGCCCGTCGTGATGCGCTTCAGCATGTGGCAGGTGATCCCATTCCAGCGTGTAATAGAGGATCTCCCCCAGGCCGGTGGTGATCGGCGCCAGTTGCGGCGCGGCGCCGGGCGGCAGCAGCGCCTGCGCGGTGCCCAGCCGTTCCGCCACCACCTGCCGGGCACGCATCACATCGGTGCCGTCTTCATACAGCAACGTCACCTGGCTCAGGCCGGAACGGGTGAGCGAACGGAAGCCGATCAGGCCTGGCTGCCCGCCCATCAGCCGTTCGATCGGCACGGTCACCCGCGTCTCGATCTCCTCGCCGGCAAGGCCCGGGACGGCGGTGTTCACCTGCACCTGCACGCCGGTCACATCGGGGATGGCGTCGATGGGCAGGGTGAACAGGTGAAAGAGGCCGATGGCCGCCGCGATCAGCGCCGCCAGCAACACGCCACCGCGGTTGCGCTCACTGGCCGAAATCAGGGCAGCGATCACGGTTGCCAGTCGCCCCCGCTGCTGCCACCGGTGAGGATGCGGATATTCTCCTGCGCTTCCCACAGGCCGGCGCTGGTGTCGAGCACGGCGGTGAGCGCATCCAGCCAGCCGGTCTGCATCTGGACATAGGTGGCCAGCGGCACTGCACCCAGCCGATAGGCGGCGTCTGCCTCGGCCGCGGCCGCGGCGAAGCGCTGCGGCGCATCAGCCGGCCATTTCGCCATCGCCGCGCTGCGCGCCCGAACCAGCGCGGCATCGCCATGCAGTTGCACCAGCAGCCGGCGCCGGGCGGCAATCAATGCCGCTTCGCCCTGCGCCGCGCGGCTTTCGGCGGCGGCCACCTCGCCGGCCTGGCGGTTCCAGATCGGGATGCTGGTGGTGGCGCGCACGCCGCGCCGCCCCGGCTCCTTTCCGCCAGCCGGACGGACAGGCCCTGTTGCTGCAACTGGGTTTTCAGGGCCAGCAGCTCGAAATTGCCGTTCTCCAGCCGATCAGCCAACACGGTCACATCGGGCAACGGCGCCGGGCGAACGGGCGGGCGGGCAATGCGCACGCGCGCCGGGAACGGCTGCCCGCGCAGGGCATTCAATTCATACAGCGCCGCGTTGTAGGCGGCCTGCGCTTCGGCGGCGGTGCGTTCGGCACTGATCGCGGCGGCTTCCAGCACGGCGGCCTCCAGGCG
>JALOSK010000241.1 GCA_025458465.1 Sandarakinorhabdus sp.
TCGAAGGGCAGGGCGACGGCGGCCTCGATGCACTTGATGTTGGCTTCGGGCGCATCAAAGCCCTTGAACGCCTTGGCATTCCTGGCACGGAATTCCGCGAAGAACGGCGCCAGTTCGGCCGCCGTGCCGCCCAGCTTGCTGGCATCGTCGCGCACCTTCTTCAGCGGGCGGCCTTCCGCCACCACCAGCCTCGCGAAGGCGATGGCACCGGCGGTGAGATCACCGTCCACCACCTCGTCCACCAGGCCGGAGGCCAGCGCCTCCTTCGCGCCCATTTGAGCACCGCTGGTCATCATTTCCGTGGCCTTTTTCGCGCCGACAATGCGCGGCAGGCGCTGGGTGCCGCCGGCGCCTGGCAGCAGGCCCAGCTTCACTTCCGGCAGGCCGAACTTCGCCTTGGCGTCGCTCACCCGGTAATGCGCGCACAGCGCCACTTCCAGGCCGCCGCCCAGCGCCGTGCCGTGAATGGCCGCCACCACCGGCACGGGAGAGGATTCCATCGCATCCTGCACGGCGGGCAGGGCGGCACCGCGCGGCGGTTTGCCAAACTCGGAAATGTCTGCGCCGGCAATGAAGGTGCGGCCGGCGCACACCAGCACGGCGGCCTTGACGCCGCTGTCGGCCGCGATGGCAGCAAAGGCCCCGGCCAGGCCATCGCGCACATCGGCAGAAAGCGCGTTCACCGGCGGCGAATTGACGGTGACGACGGCGATATCGCCGTCCTTGCTCAGGTCTACGACGTTGTTGATGGCAGCCATGGCGTTTTCTCCCCGAAAATGGCGGTTATTGGCCTGTTGTTAGCAGATTCTTTGCCCTTTGCAGCCTTGTGGATAGGCCAGTGTTGCCATAATGTCCGCCCATGGCAGTCAGGCTCACCTTGCGGCAAATGCTGGCGCGCGCGGCGCTGCCAGCCGTGTGCCTGACGGTTGGCGGATATTTCGCTTTCCATGCCACCAACGGCCCCACCGGCTACCTCGCGTGGCGGGAATACAAGGCGCAGCGTGCGAAACTGGAAGTGGCAGTCCGCGATGCCCGCGAACAGCAGACCGCGCTGCAACAACGGCTTGTGCTGCTGGATCCGCGTCATGTCGATCCCGATCTGGCAGACGAGCTGGTGCGTCGCAATCTGGATCTGGTGAAACCGGATGAGGTGATCGTGCCACTCCCGCCGGAAACGTCGCCGGCAGCGCCGCAAGAGAACCGCTGAGGTTATTTCGTCTTTTTCGGCCCTTGCTGGCCGCACCTGCGACATTCTATACCAAGTGCACACTCCCGTGAAAGGCGAGCAACTTGGCACGCAGCGCAGGCCGCAAGACGGCACCGACTCCCCCCATTCCCAACTGGCCACGCCCTGACGAACCGGAACGGTTCGTGGCAACAAAAGAGCAGCTGCTCGACATGTATCGCCAGATGGTGCTGATCCGCCGTTTCGAGGAACGCGCCGGGCAGCTGTACGGCATGGGCCAGATCGGCGGTTTCTGTCACCTCTACATCGGGCAGGAAGCCGTGGTGGTGGGCATGCAGGCCGAGCTGAAACGCGGCGATTCCATCATCACCGGCTATCGCGATCATGGCCACATGCTGGCCTGCGGCATCGATGCCAAGGCAGTGATGGCGGAACTGACCGGCCGTGCTGCCGGCATCAGCGGCGGCAAGGGCGGTTCGATGCACATGTTCAGCGTCGAACATGGCTTCTTCGGCGGCCACGGCATCGTGGCGGCACAGGTGCCGCTGGGCGCCGGGCTGGGTTTTGCCCACAAGTACAGGAACGATGGCCACATCGCGGTGACCTATTTTGGCGACGGTGCCGCCAACCAGGGCCAGGTGTATGAAAGCTTCAACATGGCCGAGCTGTGGAAGCTGCCGGTGATCTTCATCATCGAGAACAACCAATATGCCATGGGCACATCGGTGAACCGCGCCAGTGCCGAGGATCAGTTGTACCGGCGCGGCGAAAGCTTCCGCGTGCCCGGCCTGCAGGTGGACGGGATGGACGTGCTGGCCGTGCGCGGCGCCGCGAAGCTGGCGGTGGAATGGGTGCGCGGCGGCAACGGGCCATTGCTGCTGGAAATGAAGACCTATCGTTATCGCGGCCATTCGATGAGCGATCCGGCCAAGTATCGCAGCCGCGAAGAAGTGCAGGCCATGCGCGACAAGAGCGATCCGATCGAGGGCCTGAAGAAGGAGATCATCGAGGCCGGTCATGCCGATGAAGCGGCGCTGAAGGCCATCGATCGCGAAGTGCGCGACATCGTGGCCGAAAGCGCCGATTTCGCGCTGGAAGCCCCCGAGCCCGCCCTGTCCGAACTCCACACCGACGTGCTGCTGGGAACCTATTGATGCCGCAGATTCTTCTTCCCGCCATGTCCCCCACCATGGAGGAGGGCACGCTGGCCAAGTGGCTGGTGGCCGTGGGCGACGTGGTGAAACCCGGCGACGTGATCGCCGAGATCGAGACCGACAAGGCAACCATGGAACTGGAAGCCGACGATGGCGGCACGGTGACGGCGCTGTTGGTTGCTGCCGGCACTGAAGGCGTGAAGGTCGGCACGCCGATCATCACCATCGCCGGCGAGGATGAGGCGCAAGCCCCGGCACCCACGCCAGCGCCAACGCGCCAGCCAGCGCCCGTTCCGGCACCAGCGCAAACCGCTCAGGCCGAGCCTGTCGAGGCACGCGCCGTGACAGCGCCCGAACTCGCCACTGGCCCGACACGCCGGCAAACCGTGCGCGAGGCGCTGCGCGACGCCATGGCCGAGGAGATGCGCGCCGATCAAACCGTGTTCGTGATGGGCGAGGAGGTGGCCGAATATCAGGGCGCCTACAAGGTGACGCAGGGCCTGCTGGACGAATTCGGCGGTGGCCGCGTGATCGACACGCCGATCACCGAATATGGCTTTGCCGGCCTGGGCGCAGGCGCTGCAATGGGCGGTCTGAAGCCAATCGTTGAGTTCATGACCTTCAACTTTGCCATGCAGGCGATCGATCACATCATCAATTCCGCGGCGAAAACGCTGTACATGTCGGGCGGGCAGATGCGCTGCCCCATCGTGTTTCGCGGCCCCAACGGCGCCGCCAGCCGCGTGGGCGCACAGCACAGCCAGAATTACGGCCCCTGGTATGCCAGCGTGCCGGGCCTGATCGTCATCGCGCCCTACAGCGCCGATGATGCCAAGGGCCTGCTGAAGGCCGCCATCCGCAGCCCTGATCCGGTGGTGTTCCTGGAAAACGAGCTGCTCTATGGCCAGAGCTTCGATGTGCCCGAAGGCGATCATGTCGTGCCGATCGGCAAGGCCCGCATCGTGCGGGAAGGCACCGACGTGACGCTGGTGAGCTACAGCATCGGGGTGGGCGTGGCGCTGGCGGCAGCCGAAACATTGGCGGCGGACGGCATTTCCGCCGAGGTGGTGGACTTGCGCACGCTGCGCCCGCTGGATCGCGCCACCGTGCTGGCGTCCTTGAAGAAAACCAACCGGATGGTGGTGGTTGAGGAAGGCTGGCCCACCTGTTCCATCGCGTCCGAAATCATCGCCATCGCGATGACCGAGGGCTTTGATGATCTGGATGCGCCGGTGCTGCGCGTCACCAACGCCGATGTGCCGCTGCCCTATGCGGCCAATCTTGAAAAGGCCGCGTTGGTGAAGGCGGACGATGTCGTCACCGCCGCCCGCAGCGTGTGTTACAGGTGAGCCAGATGCAAACCCGCATCGCCGTGATGATCGACGGCAGTTATTTCAACCGGGTATCGAACTTCTACAAG
>JALOSK010000242.1 GCA_025458465.1 Sandarakinorhabdus sp.
CGGCGCCGTTTGCGCGGCAACCGGCAGGGCCGAACAGGCAAGCAGGGCGAACAGGAGCCGGCGCACGGCAACCCGTGTAGCCCATGCCGCGCCCAGCGCAAATGGCTGGTCAGCGCCGCGCGGCTGGTGCATGGGGCCGGGCATGGCCGAACAACGTTCTTCACGGCCGCCGCAACGAGGCGGCGGCATCTTCATCGCCGCAGGGGTGGTGCTGGGCAGCGTGGGGGGCGCCATCATCGGCCAACCCTCGCTGGGTTTCCTTGCGGGCCTGGGGCTGGGCATTGCGGCGGCCATCCTGCTGGCTTTCGCCGATCGGCGCTGAACGCCGCATTGCCGCGCCAGCCGTGCCGGCCTATCTGGAATGCGATTTTCGGGGGAGTGACGTTCATGGCCAGCGGCCTGTTTGCCCTGCTTGATGACATTGCCGCCATCGCCAAGGTGGCCGCCGCCAGCATCGACGACATTGGCACCATGGCGGCATCATCGCTGGACGACACGGCGGCTGCCGCGGCCAAGGCGGGATCGAAGGCGGCCGGGGTGGTGATCGATGATGCCGCGGTCACGCCGCGCTATGTCGTGGGGTTTTCTGCCGATCGCGAGATTCCCATCGTTGCCAGGATCGCCCGCGGCAGCCTGAAGAACAAGCTGCTGCTGTTGTTGCCCGGGGCGCTGGCGCTGGCCTATTTCCTGCCGGCAGTGATCACGCCGCTGCTGATGGCGGGCGGCGCCTTCCTGTGTTTCGAGGGCGCCGAAAAATTGTGGGAAAAGCTGCGCCCCCATGCCGAGGCCGCCAGCGAGGACGCCACGATGACACCGCAGGAGCGCGAGAACAGCATGGTTTCGGGTGCCATCCGCACCGATCTCATCCTGTCGGCCGAAATCATGGCGATTGCGCTGGGCACGGTGGAGGAAGCGCCGATCCTGGAAAAGGCGGTGGCGCTGCTGGTGGTGGCGCTGGGCATCACCGCGCTGGTCTATGGGGCCGTTGCGCTGATCGTGAAGGCCGATGATTTTGGCGTCCATCTGGCGCGCAAGTACACGGGCGTGCTCGCCGCCTTCGGGCGCGCCCTGGTGGCAGGCATGCCGCCGTTCCTGTCGCTGCTGGCGTGGGTGGGCATGGCGGCCATGCTGTGGGTGGGCGGCCACATCGTCATCGATGGGCTGAACAAGCTGGGCGTGCCCGTGCTGCATGATCTGCTGCACGCCGCCATGCACGCGGTGGAGGCGGCCGGTGGCCTCGTGATATGGCTGGTTGAGGCGGGCGGTTCCGGCCTGTTCGGGTTGGCGCTTGGCGCAGTGATCGTTGTGGTGCTGCATCTGGTGCCGCGCAAGGGCGCTGCTGCCGGCCATTGATTTCGTCTGCGGCCACCTGTATTGTATTGGCAATACAGTGGAGCATCCGACATGAAACAGGCCCTGATTGCCATCCTGCTGTGCGGCGTTGCCGTGGCGGCCTGCGAGGATCGCACCGAAAAGCCGCAACCAGCCGATACGGCCCAGATCGAAGCCGACTGGAATGCCAGGCCTGAAGCTGGTTCGGACGTTGACGTCAACATCCGCGCCGATGCCGAAAGTGGCAAGCTTGAACTGAAGCTGCCGGGCGGGATCGAGGGCAAGCTGAAGCTGCCGGGCGGTCTTGATGCCGGCGCCGATTTCGACCTCGACGGGGTGGGCCGCTATCCCGGTGCCACGCTGACAAGTGTCGATATCAAGGCGCGGGACCGCAAGGAAGGCCATGATGCGCGGGTCCAGCTCGGCTTTTCGGCGCCGGGCAGTGCCGATCAGGTGGCCGGCTGGTATGAACAGGCGCTGGTGAAGCATGGCCGCAGCGTGTCGCGCACCGGCACCACGGTCACCACCAGCACCGAAGACGGCAAGCCGATGGTGATCGCCATCGAGGACGGCAAGGGCGGTGCAGCACAGGGCCGCATCACCATCATTGACCGCAAGGGCTGATTGCAGCCGGAAGCATTTACAGCTGTCTGGCCGCGAACGTGTCGCAATCGGCCATGCGGCCCGATTGCAGGCCGCGCTGCAGCCAGCGCATGCGCTGTTCGGACGTGCCGTGCGTGAAGCTTTCCGGGTTCACCCGGCGGCCGCTGCCCCGCATCAGCGTATCATCGCCAATGGCCTGGGCGGCGCGCATGCCTTCCTCGATGTCGCCGGCTTCCAGAAGGTCGCGGTTGTGGTGCGCCCACACGCCGGCCAGGCAATCGGCCTGCAGTTCCTGCCGCACCGAAAGCGCGTTGCCCTGCGCCTGGCTGGCAGCGCGGCGGGCCTTGTGCACCTGCTCCGAAATGCCCAGCACGGTCTGGATGTGGTGCCCCACTTCGTGCGCGATCACATAGGCGGCGGCAAAATCGCCCGGTGCGCCAAAGCGGCGGGCGAGCTCGTCGAAGAAGCTGGCATCCAGATAGACGTTGCGATCGGCCGGGCAATAAAACGGCCCCATGCCGCTGTCGGCCTGGCCGCAGCCGCTGTTCACGCCGCCTTCGAACAGCACCAGCTTGAGTTGCGGATAGGCATCGCCCACCTGCTGCGGGAAGATTTCCCCCCAGGTGCGTTCCGTGCTGCCCAGCACCTTGGCGATGAAGCGGTCGTGCTCGCCGGACAGCGCAGCCGGTTTTGCCGGCGCCGCCACCTGCGGCTGGCCCACCTGCGGCCCGCCAACGCCGCCACCGGCCGCGCCGAGCAGTTCCAGCGGATTGACGCCCATCACCAGCGACAGGATGCCGATGATGATCAGCGTGCCGATGCCCATGCCGCCCTTGCCGCCGATCGGCAGCCCACCCAGGCCACCGCCTCTGCCGCCGCGCTGGCCGCGCGCATCAACGATGTTGCTGCTTTCCTGTTCGTCGTCGAGGCGCATGGCCGTTCCCCCGGTTGTCGCGCGGCAGCTTATCGCCTGCCGGCCGGTCCCGCCAGCGCGCGGTTGAGCAGCAGGGCAATGCGGGTGCCGGCCTTGGCCACCTGGTCGCGCACGCCGGGCGTTGCGGCGGCGATATAATCGGCCGTCACCGTGCCGCGCGGCAGGTTGCGCTTGTCCTTGGCGGGCACCGGGCAGCTATCAGGGTGATCCTTCAATTCCGGATAGGCCACGGTGCGCGACAATTCCCAGCTTTCGCGTGCCCATCCTGCCACCAGCATTGGCGTGGCTTCGGCGCCGGTCCACGCCCGGCGCTGCGCCGGGGTGACGCTGCGCGGGCTGATGGCCGGTGGCTCGGTGAGGGCGCGTTCGGCCAGATCGCTGTCCCAGATGCGGTGCAGGTTCATGCGTTCCGGCGCTTTCACGCCATAGGCGGCGCGCACGTTGTTGCCGCCCAGATCGTCCTTGTCGCCAAGGTGCAGCGGCTGGTGCATGTCGCCCACGAAATGCACCAGGAACGACAGCGCCTGCAGTCGTTCGCGCGCCGGGCGTGTGCGATCGGCCAGGATGGCCTGCTGCGCCGGGATCTGGGCCGTCACGCAATCGCCGTTGTCGCACTTGGCGCCGATGTCGAAGGGCGTGCACACGCTGATGTTCTGGTAATGCCAGGGGGCGGAAAAGGCGAAGCGGTCACGATAGCGGGCGCGCACGCAATCAGGCCACACCGATGCGTCCTCGATGCTGGTCAGCCGGCAATCCGGCGTGTCCAGGCCGGCCTCGGCCCGCAGCAGGCGGCGCACCTCGGCCCGGGCGGCTGGCGCCAGTTGCGCCATGGCGATGCGGGCGGTCATCCGGTGGGCATAGTCGCCCCACGCCAGCGCCGGAGCGG
>JALOSK010000243.1 GCA_025458465.1 Sandarakinorhabdus sp.
GCGCGGCAGCATCATCAACATCAGCAGCATCGCCGGCGTGATCGCCGCCCACAACAGCGCCGCCTACAACAGCGCCAAGGCCGCCGTGCGCCACCTGACGAAAAGCGTCGCGCTGCACTGCGCCAAGCAGCAATATCGCATCACCTGCAACAGCATCCACCCGGTGTTCATCGACACCCCGATCCTGGATGGCATCACCAGCGCACTGGGCCGCGAGGCGGGTCTTGCCAAGCTGGGCCGGCAGATTCCGCTGGGCGCCGTGGGCGAACCCGACGACATCGCCTGGGCGGCCGTCTATCTGGCCAGCGACGAGGCCAAGATGGTGACGGGCCACGGCCTGTATGTGGATGGCGGCATCAGCGCGATGTGACGCGCGGCCGGCGACTGCCTAGCCCGTCGCGCGAATTCTACACTCTTCATGCCATATGAAGTTGTTGTCATTATTTGCCGAGGGCCATTGCGCGGGCCCGCACCATGCCCCACCCAAGCGCCTGAAACGACAGGGCGGGAGGGGCCCCTGATGTTCAAAGGCAATGACGCGCAAACCCGCAGCCTGGCGCCCGACGTGCAATTCGCACTGCCGGCACCGTCGCTGCGGCCATTGATCACCACCTATTATTTCGTCGTGACGCCGGTGCCGCTGGTGGATCATCTGCACCCGGAATGGGGCAATCTGCGCTTCACCCTGTCCGGCACCTGGACGCTCACCCGGCCCGGCTATACCGACACAACCCCGGCCCGCCACGCCCTGTTCGGCCCCAGCGACCGCACCGGCACCGTTGCCACCACGGGGCCTGCCAGCATGGTGGGCGTCGGGCTGACGGCCCTGGGCTGGGACCAGTTGATCGGCGAGCCCGCGCATGCCCACGCCAACCGCATCAGCGAGATCGGCGGCCCGTTGGGCGCCCGCGCCGATGCGCTGCACCAGCAGCTGTTGACGGCCAACTGGCCCGACATCCCGGCGCTGTTCGATGCGTTCTTCGCGGCGCTGGCGGCCGCGGCGCCGCCGCCCGATCCCGTGATCCTGCGCGCCCAGGCGGCGCTGCTGTCCGGCCGGATCGACAGCGTGCCGGACTTCGCCGCCGAAGTGGGCGTGACGGAGCGCACGCTGGAACGCCTGTGCAAGCGGGTGTTCGGCTTCACCCCCAAGCGGCTGCTGCGCCGCCAGCGCTTCCTGCGCACCCTGGCCGAGATCGGCGACCGCCTTGACCAGCCGCTGTCCGAACTGCTGGACGGCAGCTATTATGATCAGTCCCACTTCATCCGCGAGTTCCGGGCCTATATGGGCATGGCGCCGCTGGCCTATTTCAATGGCCCCCGCCAGATGATCCGCCGCGCCAGCCAGGCCCGCATGGCGGCTGCCGGCGCGCCGGTGCAGGGCCTGCACCGCCCGTCCGGCGACTGAGGCCGCCAATTCGACGCGGCGGCACGTGGTTCCCGCGCGCCGGCTTTTGCGATATGGGCCGCCGATGATGACGAATGCCCCCCAGACTCCTGCCGGTGTGATGCCCATTCCCGGCCCGTCCGATCCGGTGGTGATGCCGCGCAAGGCTTCGGTCCGCGCCGATGGCAAGCGCGTGCTGATCGGCATGTCGAAACCGCAGCTGCGCGCCGCGCTGGCCGAGATCGGCGTGCCGGAGCGCCAGGTGAAGATGCGCGCCTCCCAGGTGTGGCACTGGCTGTATCACCGCGGTGTCACCGACATCCAGGCCATGGCCAACATCTCCAGGGAGACACGCGCCCTCATCGATCAGCATTTCGTGGTGGGGCGCCCCGAAGTGGTGACGGCGCAGGTCTCGAGCGACGGCACCCGCAAATGGCTGCTGCGCTTTGATGATGGCGAGGAAGCCGAATGCGTGTTCATCCCCGATGCCTGGCGCGGCACGCTGTGCGTGTCCAGCCAGGTGGGGTGCACATTGAACTGCCGCTTCTGCCACACCGGCACCATGAAGCTGGTGCGCAACCTGACGCCGGCGGAAATCGTTGGCCAGGTGATGCTGGCCCGCGATGCGCTGGGCGAATGGCCGAACGGCACCGCCAGCCTGCCGGCCCTGCCCGACACCGATGATGACGATGAAGACCGGCCGTGGATCCCCGGCGCCCACAATCCGGGCAGCAACTACACGCCGGAAGGCCGCATGCTCACCAACATCGTGATGATGGGCATGGGTGAGCCGCTCTACAATTTCGACAATGTGCGCGATGCCCTGCAGATCGTCATGGACGGCGATGGCCTGGGCCTGTCCAAGCGCCGCATCACGCTTTCGACCAGCGGCGTGGTGCCGATGATGGCGCGCGCCGGCGAGGAGATCGGCGTCAATCTTGCGGTCAGCCTGCACGCCGTCACCAAGGACATCCGCGACGAGATCGTGCCGCTCAATCGCAAATATGGCATCGAACAATTGCTGGAGGCCTGCGCCAACTATCCCGGCGCCAACAACGCACGGCGCATCACCTTCGAATATGTCATGCTGGCCGGCAAGAACGACAGCGACGACGACGCGCGCGAACTGGTGCGCCTGATCCGCAAGTACAAGCTGCCGGCCAAGGTGAACCTGATCCCGTTCAACCCGCGGCCGGGACATCATGGCGGCCTGCGGCCAGCTGAAATCGGCCAGCGAAAAGATCAGCCGCGCCGAACTGGACAAGCGGGCGGCGGAAAAAGAGGAAGCCTGGACGCTGTGAGGCGTCAGGGCGCGCCGCCGGGGAGCGCGCGCTCCACGTCCCGCATGTAGTCGCGGCTGGGTGGCAGCGTGTCGCGCCGCTTGGTCATCTGCACTTGCACGTTCATGTGGCCATCGTTGGCAAAGGCGCAGTGCGCGGCTGCCAGATAGAACATCCACATCCGGTAGAAGCGCCCGTCATACAGGCCGACGATCTCGGCCTGTTTGGCGGCGCAGCGGTCATACCAGGCCTTGAGCGTCCACGCATAATGCAGGCGCAGCACCTCGATGTCGGTGATCCACAGCCAGGCCTTCTCGATCGCCGGCACGATCTGCGACAGCGCCGGGGAATAGCCGCCGGGGAAGATATATTTCGCCGTCCATGGATCGGTCGCCCCCGGCCCATCGGCGCGCGCGATGGTGTGCAGCAGCGCCACGCCATCAATGGCCAGCAGGCGTTCAACGGTGTCGAAGAACTGCCGGTAGTGCGGCAGGCCAACATGTTCGAACATGCCAACCGACACGATGCGATCATACTGCCCCGTCACCGCGCGATAATCGATCAGCTGGTAATCGACACCGGTCAGCCCCTGCCGGGCAGCCTCGGCGCGGGCATATTTCAGTTGCTCCTCCGAAAGCGTCACGCCCGTCACCTGCGCGCCCGACACCTTGTGCAGATAACGCGCCAGCCCGCCCCAGCCGCAGCCGATATCGAGCACGCGCAGCCCCGGCTTCAGATCCAGCTCTTGCGCAGCCTCCAGCGTGGTGATGCCCGGCGCCCAGTAGGCGCAGCTATATTGGCGGTGCGGATCGAGGAACAGATCATAGAGCCGGTCATCAAGATCATAATGATGGGCCACGTTGCGCCTGGAACGGCGGGCGAAGTTGATGCCGTCCCACCACGCCGCCACCTGTGCCTGCCGCCACAGGGCAAAGCGCACCGGGTTGTCGCGCTGCCAGCGCAGGTTCCAGGTGACGAGATCAAGCAGTGCGAAGATGTCCCCCTGTTCCAGCGTCAGCCTTCCATCCATGAACGCCTCGCCCGCGCCCAGCGCCGGGTTCAGCGCGATGGCGCGGGCGGTGCCATTGTCGGCCAGGCGGATGCGGACGGCGGGACGATCAGGGTTGGGGCGGCCATACAGGCGCTCGCGGCCTGAGGGATCGACGACGACAAGTTCGCCGTCCTGCATGAACCGTTTGAACAGGCGATCGAACAGGAACATGGCCGCAGCCTGCCAAAGCCGGCAGCCACGTCAAGTCGCCGGTCTGACAATCTCGGTGAACCGCACTGCACGGCGGCTGCCGCGCGGCGTCAATCCTTCGCGCGCGCCACGCTCACCATCGCCGGGCGCAGCAGGCGATCACGGATGGTCCAGCCGCTGGCCAGTTCGGCCACCACGGTGCCGGCGTCCTGATCGGCGTCCACCTCGATCATCGCCTGGTGGCGATTGGGATCAAGCGCTTCGCCGGGTGCAATCTCGATGCGCGAGATGCCCTGCCGGCCAAAGATCGCCAGCAGCTCGCGCTCGGTCGCCTCGATGCCGGCGCGCACATTGTCGAAGCCCTCGGCCGGCAGCGCCGCCACCGCGCGGCGCAGATTTTCGGCCACGGCCAGCATCTCGCGGGCAAAGCCGGTGACGGCATATTGGGTCGCTTCCACCTTGTCGCGCTCCAGCCGACGGCGGGTGTTTTCCAGATCGGCCATGGTGCGCAGCACCCGATCCTTCAGATCGGCGATTTCCTGGTCCTTGGCCAGCAGGGCCTCGGCCAGATCGAAATCGGCGGTTTCGGGGCCGGTGGTTTCGGGGCCGGTGGTTTCGGGGCCGGCGGTTTCGGGGCCAGCAGCTTCGGGGGCGGTGTCAGGCGTGTCGGTTGCGTCGGTCATGATACCAGTCTGCTCAAGGTTCGGGCGGTGTAATCCACCATGGGGATGACACGCGCATAGTTCAACCGCGTCGGCCCGATAACCCCCACAACACCGATCACCCGGCCATCACGGCCACGATAGGGCGAGGCGATGACGCTGGAACCCGACAGCGAGAACAGCCGCGATTCCGCGCCGATGAAGATGCGGGTGGCATCGGCGCCCCGGGCATTTTCCAGCAGCCGGATCAGTTCGGCCTTGTCTTCGAGATCGTCGAGCAGTTGCCGCACCCGCTCCATGTCAACCTCGCCTTCGATCAGATGGGCCTGGCCGCGCACGATCAGCACCGGGCGGGCCGCCGCGTCCGACGACCAGACGGCCAGCCCGGCCGACACGGCCGCTTCGGTCAGGCGGTCGAGCGTGGCGCGATCGCGGGCGATTTCGGTTTCCAGCCGCACCATCGCTTCGGCCAGGGTCAGGCCGGCAAGGCGGGCGGTGATATAGTTGGCCGCGGCCTCCAGCGTGGCCGGCAGCACACCGGGCGGCAGATCGAGCAGGCGGTTTTCCACCGTGCCATCGGCGCCCACCAGCACGACCAGCGCACGCTGCGGCGACAGCGGCACGAAGCTGACCTGCCGGATGATCAGTTCGCGGCCCGGCACCATCACCAGGCCGGCGCACTGCGACAGGCCCGAAAGCGCCGCCGTGGTGCGGGTGAGTGCCTCCTCCATCGCCACACCCGGCGCCAGGCCGGCTTCCAGTGCGGCGCGTTCATCCTCGGTGGGTTCGGCAGCCTGCATCATGCCATCGACGAACATGCGAAGGCCCAGGTCGGTGGGCAGGCGCCCGGCGGACGTGTGCGGCGCTGCCAGCAGGCCCAATTCCTCCAGATCCTGCATCACGTTGCGGATGGAGGCCGGCGACAGGCCCAGCCCGCCGCCCTTCGAAAGGGTGCGACTGCCCACCGGCGCGCCCGATGCCAGATAGGCATCGACGATCTGCCGGAAAATCTCGCGGGCGCGGTCGTTCAGTTCGGCCAGGGACGGTGATGGCGCCAAGGTTGGTTGGCTCGTCGGCAACATGCCCGATATCTATGGTGAGAAGGGCCAATCTGCAATGCCGCGCGCAATGGCCCCCTTCCCTTGTGCGGGCGCCCGCAATAAGGCCAAGGCCAACATCCTCCCTTTGAAAGGCCCTTCCCATGCGTCCTTCCGGCCGCGCCCCCGATCAGATGCGCTCTATCGAGATGATCCCGGGCTTTTCCGCGCACGCCGAAGGCTCGTGCCTGGTCAAGTTCGGCAACACCCATGTGCTGGTGACCGCCAGCGTGGAAGACCGGGTGCCGCCGTGGCTGCGTGGCGGCGGCAAGGGCTGGGTGACGGCCGAATATGGCATGCTGCCGCGCGCCACCCACACCCGCGGCCAGCGCGAGGCGGCCAAGGGCAAGCAATCGGGCCGCACGCAGGAAATCCAGCGCCTCATCGGGCGCAGCTTGCGCGCTGTCACCGATCTCACCTTGCTGGGCGAACGCCAGATCACGCTGGATTGCGACGTGATCCAGGCCGATGGCGGCACCCGCACGGCGGCCATTTCGGGCGCCTGGGTGGCGCTGCGGCTGGCCATCGATCACATCCAGCGCCAGGCGCCGCTGGCCGGTGATCCGCTCACCACGCAGGTCGCGGCCATTTCCTGCGGTGTCTACAATGGCACGCCGGTGCTCGATCTGGATTATATCGAGGATTCGGCGGCCGGCACCGATGCCAATTTCGTGCTGACCGACAAGGCCGGCATCGTCGAGGTGCAGGGCACCGCCGAAGGCGAGCCGTTCGACGAGGAAACGCTGCTGCGCCTGCTGCGCCTCGCCCGCATCGGCTGCAATGAGGTGTTCACCGCGCAGGCCAAGGCGGTTGGCCGGTGAGACTCCTCGCGCCCGGCCGGCTGGTGCTGGCCACCCACAATCCCGGCAAGGTGGTGGAACTGGCCGAATTGCTGGGGCCGCACGGGCTTGACGTGGTGTCGGCCGGCAGCCTGGGCCTGCCCGAACCGGACGAGACGGAAACGACGTTCATCGGCAATGCCCGGCTGAAGGCGCTGGCCGCCGCCACCGCCAGCGGCCTGCCCGCCATCGCCGACGACAGCGGGCTTTGCGTGGATGCGCTGGACGGCGCGCCCGGCATCTATTCCGCCCGCTGGGCGGGGCCGGGCAAGGACTTCAGTGTCGCCATGGCGCGCGTGAATGACGAACTTGGGGACAAGCCCCGCACCGCGCATTTCATCTGCGCGCTGTGTGTGGCCTGGCCCGATGGCCACACCGAAACGGTGGAAGGCCGGGTGGACGGCGCCCTGGTGTGGCCGCCGCGCGGCGGCAACGGCTTCGGCTATGACCCGATGTTCCTGATGGACGGGCAGCGCCAGACCTATGGCGAGATGACCCGCGCCGAAAAGGAGGCGGACAATCACCGCGCCCGGGCGTTCCGGCAACTTGTGGCCCTGCTGCCGCCGG
>JALOSK010000244.1 GCA_025458465.1 Sandarakinorhabdus sp.
AGGGTAACAGACGATTCGTTCGTTGGCGTTGAGTGAGAGTGTGCGTGTCATGATCAAGTCTGCCCTGGGCCTTTGCGCCGCCATTCTGATGGCCGCCGCGCCTGCCGCCGCCGCAAATCTTGTCGATCTCAGCTTCGGTGGTCAGGCCCAGACCGCGCCCCAGTTCAGCTATGCGGCTGGCGGTGTCGATTTCACCGCCCAGGCCTACAGCTGGTTCTTCAATCCCAACCCACTCACCAGCGTCAGCCAACTTTCGGCGGGCACGCTGCAGGTGCAGCGCAGTGCGCCCGGCATTGGTGTCGCTGGCGGCATGAACGGCGATCAGATCGATTCCGCCATGCCGTGGGGCCGCGAAGCAGCGAGGATTTCGCCATCCATGGCCTCGTGCTGTCGCTTCTGGGCGGGCCTGATTCGCTGGCGCTTTATGGTGTCGACGGCGGCAATCTCGTGCTGCTTGGTTATCCGGGCCTTGCTGCCGATGGCGTGAGCGCCAATGTCCATGCGTTGCCGGGGCAGGCGAGCTGGGGCGCGCTCGACCCGGCCAACGGTGGCACGCAGACACTGTCGTTCATCACGCCGACGGACGCTTATTCCGCCTTCTTCTTCACCACCCGCGATCCGGGTAGCAGCAGCTATCTCAACAGCTTTGGCTTCGGCTACCGGCTGGGTGCCATTCGGGTTACCGCCGCAGGTGGCGGGCTGGGCGGCGAAGGTGGCGGCGTGATCGGTGGCGGCGTGCCGGAACCGGCAAGCTGGGCGATGCTGATCATGGGCTTCGGCCTGGTTGGCGCCATCAGCCGGCGGCGCCGCATCACGGTGGCGGCCTAACCGCCGCCCGCCTGCGCCGGCGGCATGGCGGCGATCCACTGTCGGATCAGCGCCGCACCCTCCTTGTGAACCATCGATCGTCCGAACTGTGGCATCATGATGCCGGGTTCGTTCGATTCCATGCGGTGGACCAGGATGGAGGCATCCGGCTGCCCCGGCAGGATCGAGAACATCTGCCCGCCGGAACCGCGCCCGGCCGCCACGGGCCGCTTCATGATGCCCAGATGGGCCGGCGTGGTTTCCTCCGGGTTCAGATACAGCCCGGAGTTGGAGGCAAATCCCGCGCGATCATGGCAATGGCCGCAGTTGACCGCGAGATAGGCGCGGGCGCGGGCCTCCAGTGGCTCGGCCGGATCATCCCAGCGGGCGAGGCGCGGCCAGTTATCCGCCGGCAGCCCGGCCAGCCGGCCGCCGGCCTGCCACACCGCCAGCTGGCTGGGGCCCTCGCCGAACAGGCCGTGGTTGAGATTGCCCGCCGTCGGCCCGATCGGCGTGATGGCGTCGCCTGTCATGTGGCATTGCTTGCACTGGTTCTGGTTGGGCACGGCATAATCGATGGCCAGCGGTTGGCCGTCGTATCCGGTGACGCGAATCGGGATGCGCTTGCCGGCGCGCTTGAGCACCGCGCCGCCCTTGTCCTCGACATAGCTCAGCGCCACCCAGCCCGCTGGCCGGTGGATCAGCAGGCGGGTTTCCACCATCGCCACGTCATCCATCGGCCGACGCAGATCGGCTGGAAAACCGAAGCGCTTGATCAGCACCGTGCCCACCGGGAATTCCAGCGCGCCCTTTGCGCGGTATTCGGCGCGGCGGCCGGGCGGCATCCACACGAACCGGTATTTTTCGGCATGATCGGAAAACAGCGGCGTACCCAGCGTATAGGGCCGCACGCCCGGCGCCGGAGTTTCCGCGGCATCGAACAGGCCATAATCTGCCAGCCGCGGCGCATCGGTGGTCAGCAGCAGATCGGCGTTGACGCGCACTGGCGCCATCGGCGCCGGTGCGGCACCGATCAGCAGCAGCGCAGCCAGCACCCGCTTCACTTCGCGCGCGCCTCCAGTTCGGCCGGCAGCACGATGGCGGCGCGGGGAGCGATGGGGATGGTCAACAGCGGCAGGGCGGCCGGCTTCGCCGCGCTGGACGGGGTGCCTTGAACCCCAAGGTTGAGGCTGATGCCGGCAGCATCGCTGCGAACACCGCCAGATGCGGCCCGCTCAACGCCGCTGCCCGGAACGGCATAGCGGGTGATGCCATCCCACATCACGGGCGGCAGCGTGCCGCCCACCGCTGCCGCGATCTCTTTCCCGCCGGGAAAGGCCGGGGCCTTGCCATTGTCCATGAAATGATTGCCGGCCACGGTAACCCCGCGCGGCAGCGGATTATAGGCCTTGTCCGCAAAGGCCTGGGTGTAGGCGACGATCATCACGCCGTTGCCGTTGTTGCCCATCACATGATTGCCGCTCACCAGCACCTGTTCGTTGGCCATCACCATGATGCCGGTGCCCGATGGCACGCCGGCGACGATATTGCCCGGCGCGGCGAAATTGGGATGATTGTTGGCGATCACCTGATTGCCGGTCACCCGCACATTGCGGCCGCCCTGCTGCGGCAGATCGGGCAGATCGAACACCAGGATGCCACCGGCGTTGTTGGTGGCGGTGTTGCCGATCACATCGGCGTCATAGCTGTTCTCGATCTCGATGCCGGCCACGTTCATTTCGGCGCGGCTGTTCCGCACGATGATGTTCTGCGACTGGCCAACATAGATGCCGGCATCCGATGCCCCCTTCACCAGCGTGCGATCGATCAGCACATTCTTCGAGGACACGGGGTACAGGCCATAGGCGCCATTGGTGGATTTCGGCCCGCCGGTCCATTCCACCCTTATGCCCACCAGCGCGATCCCGTCGCTGCCCTTGGACTTGATGCCGTTGCCGGCCGGGTTTTCCACGCCGATATCGCGCACCACCACATTGTCTGACGTGATCAGCAGCCCCTCGCCCTCGCCCTTCTGGGCGGTGAAATCGAGGATGGTGCGGTCCGGCCCGTCACCCTTGATGGTCACGTTGTCGACGTCCAGCGACAGGCCGTCGGCCAGTGCATAACGGCCGGCGGCGATGTGCACCGTGTCCCCGGGCTGTGCCTCGATCAGCGCGGTCTGCAACCGTTCATGGGCATTGTCCCCCGGGCCGACGTGGATCATCCTTGCCGCCGCCGTGGTGCCGCCGGCCAGCAGTGTTGCCGCCATCAGCGCAGCCAGTGTTTCCCGCATCATCATCCCCCCCTTGTTTTTCTCGCCCAGTCTCTGCCTGAGTTGCCAGTCTCTGCCTGAGTTGCCAGTCTCTGCCTGAGTTGGTTGCCGCTCAAGTGCGAAAATGCAGGCAGAAATTCTGCGGGCCGTTAATCGCTGTTCATCGCCACGCGGTCGCTCTTTTGCTAAATGCCCGGAAATGCATGCGACCTTGCCTGCCCTGCAGATTCGTGGCCTCGCCAAGGCCTATGGCGGCCATGTCGCGGTTGATGGCCTCGATCTGGAGGTGCCGGCCGGGCAGATCTATGCGCTGCTGGGCCCGAACGGGGCGGGCAAGACCACCACGCTGCGCATGGTTGCCGGCCTCGCCCGGCCTGATGCGGGTGCCATCACGCTGTTCGGTGTCGACGTGCTGGCCGAACCCATCGCGGCCAAGCAGATGCTGGCCTGGTTGCCCGACGAACCGCTGCTCTACGACAAGCTGACGCCATCGGAATATCTGGCCTTCATTGCCGGCCTGTGGCGCTTGCCCGCCGATGTGGCGCAGCTGCGCGCCGAACATCTGCTCACCCGGCTTGGCCTGTGGGACCGGCGCGATGTGCGCTGCGAAGGCTTTTCGCGCGGCATGAAGCAGAAGGTGGCGCTCGCCGGCGCGCTGATCCACGAACCGCGCCTGCTGATCCTCGATGAACCGCTCACTGGCCTTGATGCCGCCGCCGCCCGTCTGGTGAAGGACATGCTGCTGGAACGCGTGGCGGCTGGCGGCACGGTGATCCTCACCACCCACATCCTCGAAGTCGCGGAACGCATGGCGCAGCGCATCGGCATCATTCGCGCCGGCCGCCTGGTGGCGGAAGGCTCGATGGCGGAGCTGGCCGCCGGGCGCGATGCCGGCACCACGCTGGA
>JALOSK010000023.1 GCA_025458465.1 Sandarakinorhabdus sp.
ATGAGCGCCAGTCCCATCAGACGATGGCGCCCATCAGGCGGCCAGATCGACGCCGCCCGGCAGGTTCAGCCCGGCGATCAGGGCGCGCAGTTCGGCGCGTGCAGCCACGTGGGACAGCGAGAATTCGCTGAACGCCTCGCGATCAAGCAGGGTGAGGCCGCGCGGAAAGAACTCGCGGTAGATCACGCGTTCCGAAAGGCCAGGCAGCACGCGAAAGCCGATCCGCTTCGACAGGGAATCCAGGGCGGCGCCCACGCGCGCCTTGTTGCGGGCTTCCAGCGTGGACAGGCGGTTCCTGAGCACCACCCAATCCATCGTGCGGTTTTCCACGCGGGCCCGGCGGGTGCGGGCTTCCCACACCAGTTCGGCATAGAAACTGGGTTTGCGCACCTCGTAATTCTCGCCGTCCACCTCGCCGATCAGATCGAAATCCACGAAACTGTCGTTGATCGGGGTCACCAGCGTATCGGCGGCGGCCATGGCGGCGCGGGCCAATGCCGAATCGCGGCCGGGCGAATCGACGACGATGAAATCCAGCACGCTGGCCTGCTGGAAGCGCAGCGCCAGTTCCGCCTCGCCTTCCGGCCCATCGGCCACCACCACCACATCAGGCGCTGCCAGCGTGATGCCGTTGCGCTGGGCATGGTGCCAGCGGTTTTCCAGATAGCGGGTGGAGGTGCGCTGGCGATAATCCAGATCGATCAGTGCCGTGCGGTGGCCGGCCAGGGCCAGCGCCACGCTGATGTGGACAGCGGTGGTGGATTTGCCGGTGCCGCCCTTTTCATTGGCCAGCACGATGACATGAGCGCTCAAACGTCCGGTCCCCGCAAATAGGTGGCTGTACGCAAACAACGCTGCCACAAGAGCCGCCTCTCACCATCGTCCGCACGCCGGCACAGCTGCGCGCGGCGGTGCGCGCCTTGCAGCAGCAGGGCAAGCGTGTGGCCTTCGTGCCCACCATGGGTGCGCTGCACGCCGGGCATCTGGCGCTGGTGACCAAGGGCCTCACGCTGGCCGATGTGGCGGTTGCCTCCATCTTCGTGAATCCCAAGCAGTTCGGCCCGAACGAGGATCTGGATCGCTATCCGCGGGATGAAGCCGGCGATGCCATCAAGCTGGCCGGTGCCGGCTGCAGCCTGCTGTATGCCCCCGATGTCGCCACCATGTATCCGCCGGGCTTCGCCAGCTTCGTGCGGGTGGCGGGCCTGCCCGATCTGCTGTGCGGGCGCGTGCGGCCGGGGCATTTCGATGGCGTTGCCACCGTGGTGGCCAAGCTGTTGAGCGCGGCGCAGGCCGATGTGGCGGTGTTCGGCGAAAAGGACTGGCAGCAACTGGCCATCATCCGGCGCATGGCGGCCGATCTTGATATCGGCACACAGATCCACGGCTGCGCCATCGTGCGCGATGAAGATGGCCTCGCGCTGTCCAGCCGCAACGCCTATCTGTCTGCCGATGAACGGGCCCGCGCGCTGGCGCTGCCGCGCGCCCTGCACGCCACCCGCGATGCGATTCTGGCCGGCATGCCGGTTGCCGCCGCGCTGGCCGCCGGGGAACGCACCATCAAGGCCGCCGGCTTCGTGCGACTGGATTATCTGGAACTGGTGGATGGCGAGACGCTGCACAGCCTGCCAGCGCCGCAACCGGGCGCGCGATTGATGGGCGCCGGCGTGATTGGCACCACCCGCCTGATCGACAATATCGCGCTGTAGTTGGCGCGTTAGCGCCGGGCCCGAATGGCGCGGGGCTGGTGGAAGGCGCTGTTGCCCAACCCGTTCCACAAGGGTGGGGTGCCATATCCGCTCCAGCCCAGCCCACCGAAGGCGCCCAGGCCGCTGAAGCCGCCCAGGGGCGTGCCGTTGCTGTTGTAACCAAGGCTGAAGCCCGACATGTTGCCCCAGTTGCTGGTGCCGCGCATGATCGATACCGCCGCGCTGCCGGTTTCGCCCACCGGCACCACGGCCGTGCCGGCCATGCCGAAGGTGCCGCCGCTGCCGGCAAACATGGCAACCTCGCCGTGCACCTTGCGGTCTGGCGCGCCGCCGCCTTCGCCCCAGAATTCCGGGTAGAGCGAGCGGTTCAGCACTGACGAGTTTTCCACCGGCATCGGCGTCAGCACCGGATCACGTTCAGGCCCGTTGGCGGCGGCGGCAATCACCGCGTCGCGCTGCGTATCCGACAGGCGGATCACCTCGGTTGCATGCAGCGGTGCGGCCAGCAGGCCGATCAGGAGAATCAAGCGCATCACTTACCCTAGCACATCGCCGTCTTGCGCGCGCCTGAACGGGCCGTGGCTATCCAGATATTCGATTTCCTCGATCACCATCTGCGTTTCGCGGGCGAGGAAATCGGCGACCGCAGCCCGGAAGCCAGCGTTGGCGATGTGATGCGCGGAAATCACCGGGGTCGGGCGATAGCCGCGCGCCAGCTTGTGCGCGCCTTGGGCGCCGGCTTCCACGCGCGCCCGGCCGTTGGCGATGGCCCAATCGATGGCCTGATAATAGCAAAGCTCGAAATGCAGGAAGGGCACATCCTCGGTGCAGCCCCAATAGCGGCCGTAAAGGCATTCATCGCCGATGAAGTTCAAGGCGCCGGCAACGGGATGGCGGCCACGCAGCGCCAGCATCAGCAGCACCCGGTCCCCCATGGCCTCTCCGACCATCGAGAAGAAATCGCGGGTCAGATAGGGCTGCCCCCATTTGCGCGCGCCAGTGTCCTGATAGAAGGTCCAGAACGCGTCCCAATGGGTTTCGGTGATCTCGCGGCCGGAAAGATGGATGATGTCCAGCCCGGCGCGGGCGCGTTCGCGTTCCTTGCGGATCATCTTGCGGCGCGAGGACGAGAGCGCGCCGAGGAAATCGGCGAATTCGCCATAGCCATCATTCTGCCAGTGGAACTGCTCGCCGGTGCGGATCAGCCAGCCGGCATCGCGGAACATCTGCTGTTGTTCCGGCGCGATGAAGGTGGCGTGGGCGCTGGAAAAATTGTTGCCTTCGCACACTTGTTCCATGGCGCGGATCAGTGGCAGCGCAGCAGCGGCATCGCGCAGCAGCAAACGGGGCCCGGTGGCCGGCGTGAACGGAAAACAGGCCTGCAGCTTGGGATAATAATTCCCGCCGGCGCGCGTGAAGGCATCGGCCCAGCTGTGATCGAACACATATTCGCCCTGGCTGTGCGTCTTCAGATAGGCCGGGAAGATGCCGGCCGGGCGGCCATCGGCGCCATCGGCGACAAGGTGAACGGGCTGCCAGCCGGTGCGGCTGGTTGCCGATCGGGATTCCTCAAGCGCGCGGAAGAATTCGGCCTGCGCGAACGGGTTCGATGGCCCGGCGCAGGCGTTCCAGTCGGCAAGGCTGATCTCGCTGGCCTTGCCCAAAACACGCACGTTCATGGGCGCACCGAAACCTCTGCCATCAGGCGATCTCGACAACCGCATCCACTTCCACGGCCACACCGCGCGGCAGCACGGCCACGCCCACGGCAGCGCGCGCATGGCGGCCGGCATCGCCGAACACCTCCACCATCAGATCGGACGCGCCATTGCCCACTTCCGGCTGATCGGTGAAGTCGGGGTGGCTGGCGACGAACACGCCCAGCTTCACGATGCGCTTCACCCGCGACAGGTCACCCAGCGCCGTCTTCATCTGGGCAATCAGCCCCACGGCGCAGCGGCGGGCGGCGGCCTGGCCATAGGCCACGTCAACCGTGTCACCCAGGCGGCCCTTCATCAGGCTGCCATCCTCGGCAAACGGGATCTGGCCGGAAATGTGCATCAGGCTGCCGGCCGTGACCGTCGGCACATAATTGGCGGCCGGCGCAGCGGCGCTGGGCAGGGTGATGCCAAGGGCGGAGAGTTTCTGTTCCGGGGTCATGTGATCAGCCTTTCAGGATGGTTTCGATGTGGGACAGCATCGCCGGCCAGTCATCATGGCGGGCGTGGGCATCGGGGGCCTGCGGGATCAGGTGGCGCACTTCCGCTTCGGCCACCATGTGCAGGCGGTGCACGTGCGGCGTGTGGCTGGCCACCGATGTGTGGTTGGGCGGCAGATCATCGATGAAGATGGTTTCCGATGGCTGGAATTCATCGAGCAGCTTCTTCAGCGGCGCGCCCTTGCCGCCCTGGTTGCCGATCACGCGATAGGGCATGCCCAGCCGCGCCAGTTCCAGCGTGCGCCGCCCGGCATGATGATCGGCGATGTTCGTCAGCACCACCACATCACAATCCCGCGCCAGCTGGCCCAGCGCGTCGGCGGCACCAACGATGGGATGCTGATTGTGCATCCAGTCGGCAAAGAAGCCATCGAGCAGTGGCGGGAAATCCTGCGCCGGCACCGGCGTGCCATCGGGCCGCTTCACATTGCCGGTGAGCGCGAACGTATCGAGCGTCAGCGACAGATCGTGGCGCGCTTTCAGATAATCGATGAACGGCGCGATGAAGTGCAGCAGCACGCCATCGCAATCCGAAACGATCAGAGGGCGGGTCTTCACCAGTCGTTCCCCCCCATGTCTGGCCCCAGTTTGCGCGCCGCCATGGCCAGCTGTTCGGGTGTCACGCCGATCGCCTCGGCCGTGGCCACCAGATCATGTTCGTTGGCCATCAGATAATCGAGCAGGGCGATCAGCGTTTCGGGCTTGCCGGCCTTGGCCCTGAGTGCATCGGCGTCCATGCCGGTCAAGGCCAGGAAACGCGGCCCCATCGCGTCGTCGCCGGCGACATGGGCCAGCGCCTGCAGGGCCAGCACGGCCGGATCGGCGGGGGAGGGGCGGTCTCGAAGCACGTGCCAGACCTAATGGCAGCGGTCGCAGATGCCAAGCGCGACTGCGGTGCGCCTGTGTCGCGGCAGCCTGCGCGGCGGCATCCGGCCACAATGCAAAAAGGGCCGGCGTTGCCGCCAGCCCCCTTGTGCCTCAAGGCAAGCGCGAACGCGCTTACTTGATCTTGGCTTCCTTGAATTCCACGTGCTTGCGGGCAACCGGATCATACTTCTTGAACGCCAGCTTTTCCGTCTTGGTGCGCGGGTTCTTCTTGGTGACATAGAAATAGCCGGTGTCGGCGGTGGACACGAGCTTGATCTTGATGGTCGTCGGCTTGGCCATGGTTCCGGTTCCGCAAATATAGTGTTGCCCACGCGAGGCCATGGCCGGCGCGGCGAAGGCGGCTCCAATGCGCAAACTCTGTCACAGAGTCAAGCACGGATGGGCAGTTCACCGTGTTCATCGGCTCGCCCGGTCGTTCCGGCCATTGGCAGGCTTGGCCCAAGGCCCTATCTGAAGGGGCATGACCCCCGTTTCGCTTGAAAATCGCACCGTGCTGGCCGTGGCCGGGCCTGATGCCGTTGCCTTCCTGCAAGGGCTTGTCACCCATGATGTTGCCCTTGTTGCGCCGGGCCGCGCGGTGTTCACCGGCCTGCTCAGCCCGCAAGGCAAGGCGCTGTTCGATTTCCATCTGCACGCCGGCGACGATGGCGCCATCCTGATCGATGTCGCCGCCGAACGGGCCGATGCGCTGCTGAAACGGCTTTCGATGTACAAATTGCGCAAGGCGGTCACGCTGGCTCGCCGCGACGATCTGGCGGTGCTGGCCGCCTGGCCCGATGGTGGGCCCGCCGATGCCCGCACGCCGGCCCTGGGCGCACGCTGGGTCGGCGCTGCCGGCAGCGCGCCGGCAGGTGCCGACGCCCATGACGCGCATCGCCACGCGATTGGCGTGCCCGACAGCGGGGATATCGGCAGCGATGATCTGCTGTGGCTGGAAACCGGCGCCGATCTGCTGGACGGCGTGTCGTTCACCAAGGGCTGTTACGTGGGGCAGGAGAACACCGCCCGCATGCACCACCGCGACAAGGTACGCCGCCGGCTGGTGCCGGTCACCATCACGGGCGATCCCGGCGATGCCACCGAGGTGAAGGACGATCAGGGCCGCGCCTGTGGCAAGCTGCGCAGCCGGCGCGGTGCGCACGCCATCGTCCATCTGCGGCTGGAGGCTGCCGATGGCCCGCTGTTCCTGGGCGATGCCGCCATCGCGGTGCGGCGGCCCGATTGGCTGCGGGCGGCCTTCTGATGCTGTTGGGACCGCTGGACCGGGCACAGGCCCGGCTTGATGCCTCGGCTGGCGAGGTCTGGCGCTGGCTGGCGCAGGACAGCGGCGAGGTGCTCTACGGTGCCGTGGTGGCCGTCGGCATCTTCCTTGCACTGGAACTGCTGCTGCTGATCGCTCGCCGGCTGCTTCCGCGCGGTGACGAAGGCTGGCGCGGGCTGGCGCGCGGCGTGGTGGACCGCACGCTGCAACTGTTCATCGTGGCGCTGGCTGCCATCGGTGCAACCAACGTGGTGGCGCCGCCGGGGCCCTTGCTGCGGCTGGTCAGCAGCCTGTTTGTCATCACGCTCGCCATCCAGGGGGCGCTGTGGCTGCGGGAACTGGTGCTGGGCATCATCCGTCGCCGCGCCCGCGCAGATGAAGAGGACAAGCACGCCCTGGGCAGCGCGCTGGGGGTGATCAGCGTGCTGGTGAACGTGGTGGTCTGGCTGCTGGCCGCCATCCTCATCCTCGACAATCTGGGCGTCAACGTCACCGCGCTGGTTGCCGGCCTTGGTGTCGGCGGCATTGCCATTGGTCTGGCTGCGCAGGGCATCTTCAGCGATCTGTTCGCGGCGCTGTCGATCCTGTTCGATCGGCCGTTCCGGGTGGGGGACACGATCAGTTACGGCACATCCGTTGGCACGGTGGAACATATCGGCCTGAAAACCACCCGCATCCGTGCGCTGTCGGGCGAGCAGCTGGTGATGGCCAACACCCAGTTGCTGAACCAGCAGGTGGCCAACCTGCGGCGCATCGAGGAACGGCGCGTCCTGCTCACATTCGGCATCATCTATCAGACGAAGCCCGATGTGCTGGATGCGCTGCCCGGCGAAATGCAGGCGCTGGTGGAGTCGGTGCCGAACTGTCGCTTTGATCGCTGCGTGTTCACCGGCTTCGGTGCGTCCAGCATCGATTTCGAGCTGGTGTTCTTCGTGACGGTGCCGGAACTCGCTGCCATGCTGGCCGCGCGCCAGGCCGTGGGCTTCGGCATGGTGCGGCGCTTTGCCGAACTGGGCGTGGAGTTTGCCTACCCGACGCAAACCAGCTTCACCGCTGCACCGGACGGCCGGATGATCGATCCGACCTATTTCACCGAGCGTCGTCTCAGCCAGGATTGATTGCAAATTGATTGCGCTGTCACCCGGCGGAACTGGCCGGCGGGCCGGTGCGTGCCTTCATCATGAATTAACACTATTTTTACTCTGCTTGCAGTTAACAGAAAATTAGGATAAATTTCACCTCAAGCTGTCCTGGGTGGGCAGTGTTGGAGTCGCCGCGAGCGAGGCGGCGGACAGCAAGAGGGGTAAGATCATGCGCAAGATTTCCATGCTTCTGGCAGCGGCCGGGATGGCCATTGCCGCGCCGGCGTTGGCGGCATTCTCGGTCAAGGTGGGTGCACCTGTGCTCGCCATTCCGGGCAACAATGATTTCCAGGGCAATCTGGCCACTGAAGGGCTGACCTTCTACACGGCTGACGGTGCGACCGTGACGCTGAGCACCGGTTCCGACCTCACGTTCGAATTCATGGGTTCGGAAAGCGGCAATCGGGACTCGTTCCGCGCCGCCGGCAACACCATCACCTTCTCGGAAAACTCAGGCTTCACCGGCTGGGGCGTGAACGCCTCTGATACGGCCTTCTACAGCGCCGGCGCCATCAGCGACTGGTTCTTCGATTCGGTTGGCGGTGTCAGCAATGCCCAGATCGGCGATACCGCGTTCGGCATCTTCCTGCCGCAGGGCTTCAGCGCTGGTGACACCTTCCGCACCCGCGTCCTGTACCTGGGCTTTGATGACCAGCCGAGCAACGCCGACGACAACCACGATGACTTCATCGTGCGCGTGACCGTGGGCGGCTTCAACCCGGGCGGCGTGCCGGAACCGGGCACCTGGGCGATGCTGATCGCCGGCTTCGGCATGGTGGGCGCTGCTCGCCGTCGCCGCCGTGCGGTGGTTGCCGCCTGAGCGCCTTGACCGTCCCCCATTGGACGGCCACGCAGACGCCGGTCACATCAGGTGGCCGGCGTTTTGCGTTCTGAGATGGGTGTCGCCGGCTGAAGTGGGGGTGCCGGTAAAGAGTTCAGGCCATTCCCGCCTTGGGCACCGCACCCATGCGGGCATGCAGCGGGATGGAATCATAAACGCGCGGCGGTGCCAGCCCCAGTTGCTGGCGCACCGCTTCCAGCGGCTGCGGCAGCAGCGCGGCATAATCCACCCCGCCGAGCCAGGCGCAGGCCTTGCCGCGGCGATAGCCTTCCAGGATCGCCTGCTTGTAAGGGTGGGGCTCTTCTGCCGTCCGGCTGCGCAGGGCCGCCCCCGCGGCGATGAAGGCCCAGCCCAGCCCGCCCGTCTGCGGATAGGAAAAGGCCACAAGGCAGGCCTCCCCAAGGCCATCGGTGCCGTAACCGGCCAGCACGTGCCACAGATCATGCACGTCGCGGGTGCGCCGGCCGAACCACGCCACCGGGTGCTCGACCCCCTTCATCACTTGCGATGACACTTCGATCAGCCCTTCGGCCGAGATGTTGTTGGCCTCCACATGCGCCAGATAGGCGCGGCCCAGACTGTCTTCGGGCAGGGTGCGCAGCCAGTCGCGATTGGCCAGCAGCGTGGCGATTTCCTCGCGCCGGAAGGCCAGTTGCCCGCCTTCCACCGTGGAAATCAGCCGGCTGTAACCGCGCCAGGTCGCATCGCCATTCAGTGCCTGCATGATCGCAAACACCTCTTCGGTGGCATCCTTGTTGGCCAGCAGGCGCTTGAGCGCGGCGAACGCCGCCGGCCAGTTGCGGCGCGGCCGGGCGATCGGTTGCGGCCGGATCGCGGTGATGGGCAATTGTGCAGTCATTGCGGAGAGACGCTACGCACTATTGTGGCATCTCTCAAGTCAATTCACATCCTCGATGGAAAGCAAGGTGGCATTGCCGCCGGCGCTGGTGGTGTCGGTGGAGACCGTGCGTTCGGTGCAGAAGCGGTAGAGATAATGCGGGCCGCCGGCCTTGAAGCCGGTGCCCGAAAGCCCTTCGCCGCCAAACGGCTGGCTGCCCACCACGGCGCCGATCATCGATCGGTTGACATAAAGATTGCCCACCTCGGCCAGCCGCTCCACCTCCGCGGCGACGCTGGCGATGCGGCTGTGCAGGCCCATGGTAAGGCCAAAGCCGCTGGCATTCACTGCCGCCACGGTTTCGGCCAGCTTGCCGGCCGGCCAGGTGGCGACGTGCAGCAGCGGCCCGAACCATTCCGCCTTCAGATCGGTGGGCGCGTCCAGACGGATGATGGTGGGGGCAACGAAATCGCCGTCCGGCACGGGCAGTACATGCTGCCAACGGGCGGCTTGCGACTGGCGATAGGCTTCCAGCTTGGCCTGCGCCGCACTGTCGATCACCGGGCCGACATCCGTTGCCGGATCGGCGGGATCGCCCACCACCAGGCAATCCATCGCGCCCTTCAGCATCTCCAGCGTGCGATCCGCCACCTCTTCCTGCACCAGCAGCAGGCGCAGCGCCGAACAGCGCTGCCCGGCGGACCGGAAGGCCGAGGTGATGACATCGGCCACCACCTGCTCGGTGAGCGCGGTGGAATCGACGATCATCGCGTTGATGCCGCCGGTTTCGGCAATCAGCGGCACCAACGGCCGGCGATCATCCTCCAGCAGCGTGCGGGCAATGGCCCGCGCCGTGGCGGTGGAACCAGTGAACACCACGCCCATGATGCGAGCATCGCCCACAAGCGCGGCGCCCACCGCACCATCACCCGTCACCAGGCCGAACACGTCGGCCGGCACGCCGGCTTCCAGCGCCAGTGCGCGCGCCATGGCGGCGATGCGGGGCGTTTGCGGCGCCGGCTTGGCCACCACGGCGTTGCCGGTGACCAGCGCGGCTGCCACCTGGCCCAGGAAGATGGCCAGCGGGAAGTTCCACGGTGCGATGGCGGCGAACACGCCGCGGCCTTCCAGGCGCAGCTCGTTCTTCTCGCCGGTCGGGCCGGGCAAGCTGTTGGTCACCATGATGCGCCGGGCCTCGCCAGCATAATAGCGGCAGAAGTCCACTGCCTCGCGCACTTCGGCCAGCGCATCGGGCAGGGTCTTGCGGGCTTCCTGCACAAGGCAGGCGATCAAATTCAGCCGGTCGCGTTCAAGCAGATCGGCAAGCCGCTCCAGCGCAGCGGCGCGCTGGCTCACCGGAACCCGGTTCCACGCCGGGAAGGCGGCGCGGGCAGCGGCAATGCTGGCAGCAACGTCGCCGGCCGGCGGCAGCGGCGGCAGGGTGAAGCCGGCAACATGGCCGGCCGTGGCTGCCAGTACGCCGGCATCATTGAGATCGATGCCGGCACTGTTCACGCGCGTTGCGCCATAGAGTGCGGCCGGCAGCGGGATGGACGGGTGCGGCGCGCCGTTCACGCGGGCAATCTTCACGGCCGGATCCGCCAGCAGATCGGCATCGGAGACATTTTCATCGGCAAGCTGGTGCACGAAGCTTGAATTGGCGCCGTTTTCCAGCAGGCGGCGCACCAGATAGGCCAGCAGATCGCGATGGCCGCCCACCGGTGCATAGGTGCGGCAGCGCAGGCCCTGTTCGCGCACCAGCCGTTCGAACAGGCCTTCGCCCATGCCGTGCAGGCGCTGATATTCGAAATCCTGCCGTCCCGACTGGCTGGCCCATTCCAGGATGGTCGCCACGGTCAACGCATTGTGGCTGGCGAAGGCGGGGTAGAGACGGGCATCGGCCAGCATGTCGCGCGCACAGGCAAGGTAGGAGACATCGGTCGCGGCCTTGCGCGTGAACAGCGGATAGCCTTCAAGCCCCTGTTCCTGGGTGCGCTTGATCTCGCTGTCCCAATAGGCACCCTTGACCAGCCGCACGGTCAATTTGTCACCGGTCTCGCCCGCCAGTTCGCCGGCCCAGCCGATCACCGCGCGGGCGCGCTTGCCATAGGCCTGCACCGCCATGCCGAAGCCGCCCCAACCCGGGCGCGGACGGCGGGCAACGGCGCCGATGATGTCGAGGCTCATCTCCAGCCGGTCCTGTTCCTCGGCGTCCACTGTCAGGCCGATGCCGGCGCTGGCGGCTTCATCGGCGAGTTCGTGCAGCATGGCGGTCAGCGCCGGCACACAGGATCCCACATGGGCGGTTTCATAGCGCGGGTGCAGCGCCGACAATTTTACCGAGATGCTGTGCCGTGCAGTGATGTCATCGCCCTTTGCCTTGCGGCCGACGGCGCGGATGGCGTCGCGATAGGAGGCGAAATAGCGTTCGCCATCCTCGGCGGTGCGGGCCGCTTCGCCCAGCATGTCGAAGCTGGCGGCAAAGCCGCGATTGTCCTTGTCGTCGGCGCGGGTGAGGGCTTCCTCGATGGTGCGGCCCATCACGAACACCTGGCCCATCAGCCGCATTGCTGCGCCAACGGCCTGCCGCACGAAGGGCTCCCCGGCGCGGGCGATCAGGCGCTTCAGCACGCTGGCGCGGCCTTCCTCGCCCACCAGCGCCCGGGTGATCACCAGGCCCCAGGTGGCGCTGTTGACCAGCGCGCTGTCGCTGTCGCCCAGATGGTCTGACCAATCCGGCGCGCCCAGCTTGTCGCGGATCAGAAGGTCTGCCGTGGCGGCATCGGGCACGCGCAGGAAGGCTTCGGCCAGGCTGAGCAGGGCAACGCCTTCAGCGGTGTTCAGCCGATACTGGTGCAGGAAGCGGTTGACCCAGCCAGAACCTTGCGCGGCGCGCAGATCCGCCAGCAGCGCGAGCGCCCGGTTTTCCACGGCGGCGCGGGTGGCGGCATCAAGGCTGGCCGCGGGCAGCAGCCCGGCGAGCACATCGGGTTCCGGGGCGCGGTGCAGACTGCGCATCAGGTCGAGCGGGGCGGTGATGGGAGCGATCATGCCCGCGCTTTAGGCGCGCTGCGAAGCCGCGTCATCAGGCATTTTCACGACCTCTGCGGGCAGCGGCGAGACTGGCGCAAAAAGGAAAACGGCAGCGGGATGCCCGCTGCCGTCTTTGTGCCTGAAGAGTGCAAGCCGGAACAACCGCCCCGGCGCATGCAGCCCCGATGTCAGGCGGAAACCACCAGATTCTGACGACGGCGGGCAGCGCCCACCATGCCGAAACCGGCAATCAGCATCGCCCACGACGCCGGTTCGGGAATGCCCTGACCGGTGATCGCGGAGTCGGCGTAGAAGCTGTCGAATTCGAAGGCCACGCCGGTGGTGGTGAACACCAGGCCGGTGATGACCTGGCCAGCACCCGCCGCAAGGGTGACGCGGCGATTGGTGTCGGCAGCCGTCTGGTTGCCGTTCGACGGCGGCAGCGCACCGCCAGTGAAGGTGCCGATGACGGCACCGCCCGCACCCAGCACCTGGATGCTGTTATAGGTGTCGATCGAGCCCCAATAGAAGCTGATCGAAGCCAGATCCGGTGTCGACAGGGTGGCAGTGGCCGGTACGGGCGTACCCAGATAGCCGAAGCAGCTGCTGCCGCCGGCCGGCATCGCGGCGACGCCCGGCTGGTTGACGCAACTGGTCTGCAGTGCGCCGCTCCAGCTGAACCCGGTGGCCTGATAGCCGTCGAAATCGAGCGCCAGCGTCAGGCCGGGCACCGGGCCCGGATCGGGCGCGCCATTGGCGCCGGAGATGGTGACGGCGCTGGCAGCGGACGCGCCCAGCAGCGCAGCGGTCAGAACGATGATCGACTTCATTTCACGCCCCTCGGTTAAGCAACTGGCAATTATTTAGCAAACGCGATCGCCCTGAGTCAATAACGAAGCGTAAATACAATGTTAAACTTGGCGGACGATGGCCGGCGGCGGCGCAAGGCATGGCGCCCTGTTCCGTATGGCGGGTTGACGCAAACGTGAGGGGCCGCCTAGGCTTTGGCCAAACAACCTGAGGGGAGAACTGGCCGTGGCCGGGAAATCACTGAGTCTGGACGAATTTCGCGCGCTGGCCGGCACCGAGGTTGGCGTGTCGGACTGGATCGACGTGCCGCAATCGAAGATCGACGCCTTCGCCGAGGTGACCGGCGATCACCAGTTCATCCACGTCAACCCGGAACTGGCGAAGCAGACGCCGTTCGGCACCACCATTGCCCACGGCTATCTCACGCTCAGCCTGCTGTCGGTGATGGCCTATCAGGCGATGCCCGGCATCAAGGGCACGCGCATGGGTGTGAACTATGGTCTCAACAAGGTGCGGTTCATGGCGCCGGTGAAATCCGGCAGCCGGGTCCGCGGCCGCTTCACCATCGCCGATGTGTCGCAGCGCCCGGATGGCGCCTGGCAGACCACCACCAGTGTCACCGTCGAGATCGAGGGCGAGGCCAAGCCGGCGCTCGCCGCCGAATGGATCACCCTGCAATATGTCGGCTGAACCGGCCTGATCTGAAAGGAATATTCCCATGCGTGAAGCCGTTATCGTCTCGACCGCCCGCACGCCGATTGGCCGTGCCTATCGTGGTGCCTTCAATGCCACCCCGTCGCCCACGCTGGCCGGCCATGCCATCGCCCATGCCGTCAAGCGCGCCGGCATCGATGGCGCGGAAGTGGACGATGTGGTGATGGGCTGCGCCCTTCAGCAGGGCGTGCAGGGCGGCAACATCGCCCGCCTGTCGCTGTTGCGCGCCGGCCTGCCGGTGACGGTGTCGGGCCAGTCGATGGACCGGCAATGTTCGTCGGGCGTGATGTCGATCGCCACCGCCGCCAAGCAGATCATCGTCGATGGCATGACCATCTGCGTCGGTGGCGGGGTGGACAGCATCTCCATGGTGCAGAACGACAAGATGCGCACCGGCGTCGATCCCAGCCTGGTGGCGATGCACCCCAACATCCACATGCCGATGCTGCAGACCGCCGAAGTGGTGGCCAAGCGCTACAACGTCAGCCGCGACCGGCAGGACGAATATGGCTATCAAAGCCAGATGCGCACTGCCGCGGCCCAGGCGGCCGGCAAGTTCGACGATGAAATCGTGCCGATGACCGCCACCATGGCAATGGTCAACAAGGAGACCAAGGAGGTTTCCCACCACGAGATCACCCTCACCAGGGACGAAGGCAACCGCCCGGAAACCACGCTGGAGGGGCTGAAGGGCCTGAAGCCGGTGATCGAAGGCGGCGTGATCACCGCCGGCAACGCCAGCCAGCTTTCCGATGGCGC
>JALOSK010000245.1 GCA_025458465.1 Sandarakinorhabdus sp.
GCCGCGCGGCGCGTGATCTTCGCTGAACACATGCATCGGCCCCAGGATCTTCACGCCGGGCGTGTCCATCGGCACCAGGATCTGGGATTGCTGGCTGCTCGCCGGGCCATCGTCGCTGGTGCGCACCATCACGATCATCACCTTGCAGCGCGGATCACCGGCGCCGGAGATATAGAATTTCTCGCCGTTGATCACCCAGTCCTTGCCGTCCCGCACGGCGCGGGTGCGGATGTTCTTGGCATCAGACGAAGCCACATCCGGCTCGGTCATGGCATAGGCGGAACGGATTTCACCGGCGAGCAGCGGCTCCAGCCAGCGTTTCTTCTGCTCGGGCGTGCCCACCCGTTCCAGCACCTCCATGTTGCCGGTGTCAGGCGCCGAGCAGTTCAGGGATTCCGAAGCCAGCGGCACCTTGCCCAGTTCGGCGGCGATATAGGCATAATCCAGATTGCTTAAGCCCTCGCCGGTTTCGGCGTTGGGCAGGAAGAAATTCCACAGGCCGGCTGCCTTGGCCTTGTCCTTGGCGGTCTGCAGCAATTCCAGCTGCCCCGGCGCCCAGCTCCAGCGATCGGCCCGGCCCTTGCCCAGTTCCTCGAACTTCTCCGAGATCGGCACGACGTTTTCGTTGATGTGGCGGACAACCGCATCGAACAGCGGCCGCGCCTTTTCCGACATGCGCAGATCGTTCATCTCGGGATTGGTGAAGATATGGGTCATCGTCTGGGTCCTCTGGTCTGCCTGCATGCTTGCCGCCATGCCGCGGGTGCGCAACCCCACAATTTGGTGACGGCCCGCGGGGCGGTTGCCTACCGCTCGCAGAACGCTGCCGTGGGTTAGCGATTTGCCAGCGGATAGAGTGTGAGCATCGTCATCCGATCGTTGACGGGGTAGCGGCGGATGATGAAGCCGCGGCTCTCCAGATCGCCGGACTGGATGCGCTTGATGGCGGCTCTCGTGTCTTCAAGGTCAACGATCGAAAGCCACGGCGCCTGCGGTGGAGCGTCATTGCGGCAGCAATGCGCACCGTAGAGCCTTGTGTCACGCGGCAGCATGGCGAGCAGCTGGTCGATGGTCGTGACATAGGTGGAGAGGCTGGAATCCGGTGCGAAGGCGTAAAGCGTCGTCGGGTAGAGGAAATCACCGGTGTAGAGGCGCTTGCCGGCCGGCTCCCAGACCGAAACCGACGTCGTGGTATGGCCGGGCGTCGACAGGATGGTGACGGAACGGCCGCCGAGATCAATCGTTTCGCCGGGCTTGATCCATTGTGTCACCGTGAAAGCGACCGGTTCCGGGCGGGCATATTGATAGCGGCCCAGACGCACAGCATTGCCCTGCGCGCGGGCCCGCGTCTCCGGCAGGTCGATCAGGGCGATATCGCGGAAGTAACCGAGACCGTTGGTATGGTCGTGGTGCAGGTGGCTGGGAACGACGGTGACCGGCAGCCTGGTCAGGCCAGCAATGGCGCGGCGGATGTCGTGCGTGCGGGTTGCGCCACTGTCGATCAGCAGCGCACGGCGATTGCCGACCAGCAGATATTCGTAATTGTCGGGATCGGCGGCGGGCTCGCCGATCGCCCATGTGCCAGGCGCAATCTTCTCGACACGCCAGTGCCCGTCGACAATTGTTCCCGCGGCCTGGCCAGGCAGTGGCCTGAACTGCGCGGGGTTGGCCGGCGCCGGCATGATGTTCGTTTCGAGCCTGGCAGCGACCATGATCAGTTCGGCGAAGGCAAAGGGGGCCAGCGCAACCAGCAATACCGTGGCCCCGGCAAGGACTGCCAACCAGCCAATCCACGTTCGCCATTGCATGCGGCTGCTCCCTCGCATCACCGAACATCGGCGCTTGCAACTGCGCAAGATCGCCCCCTAACATCCATCCAGGATGAGGCGGACACGCAGCTCATCTGCGCCGCCAGCTCTCTCACATGATCTGACGACGAACATGCGGGGGAGCAAGTGGATATGAAGGCGGGTCTGTTCGCAAGCGTGATCGGGGTCTTCGTGGCCTCCGTCAGTGCTGCCCCATCAACGGCCAAGGCGGGTTCCGGCGGTGCGGATCTGATCCTGACCGACGCCCGTGTCTACACGCTGCGCTGGGGCGAGCCCGCGCGCGATGGCAAGCCGGCACCCGATGCGCCCATCACGAACGGCACGTGGCACCCCGATGCCGCAGCGGTGGCGATCCGCGGCGGCAGGATCATCTATGTCGGCAGCGACAGGGGCGCGCTGGCGCTGCGCGGCAAGCGGACCCGGGTGATCGATCTCAATGGCGCGACCGTGATCCCCGGGCTGGTCGATTCCCACACCCATTTCGTCGAACTGGGCGCCAAGCTGGAATCGGTCGATCTGACCGATGTTGCCACCGAAGCCGAGGCGGTCGCCAAGGTGGCCGAGCGGGCGAAGTCCGTTCCCAAGGGCGAATGGATCTTCGGCGCCGGGTGGGACGAGGGGGCCTGGGCCAACCGCTATCCGGACAAACAGCTGTTGAGCGCCGCAGTGCCCGATCATCCGGTGGTGCTGCGTAGCCTGCACGGCTTTGCCATCTGGGCCAACCAGGCCGCGCTTGATGCCGGCAAGATCAGCAAGGCCAGCCCGGTACCGACAGGCGGCGAGATGCGGCTGGGCGCGGATGGCGAGCCCAATGGCCTGTTCCTGAACCGCGCGGCGACGATGATCGACGCGGCGGTGCCGCCAGAGCCGCCGGCGGTGGTCGCGCGCCATGCGTTGAAGGGCCTCACGCAGATGGCCGCCGATGGCTATGTGAGCGTGCACGAGGCCGGTGTGCCTGCCCAGGCGATGGCTGCCCTCCAGCAACTGGAGGACGAGAACCGCCTGCCGATCCGGGTCTATGCCATGCTCTCGCTGCGCGACCCGCCCTTGATGCGGCAGTGGATCGCCAGGGGGCCCGACCGGGACAATGACTCCATGCTCGTCACCCGCGCGGTGAAGGCCTATTACGATGGCGCGCTGGGATCGCGCGGGGCGCGGCTGCTGGCCGATTATGAAGACAGGCCGGGCCACCGCGGCATCAGCGGCAGCGGCTATGGTTTTGATCGTGAACTGGCGAGGGCGGCGATGAAGGCCGGTTTCCAGCTGGGGATCCATGCCATCGGCGATGCCGGCAACCGCGAGGTGCTCGATTTCCTCGAGGCGGAGTTCAAGGCCGATCCCGCCACCGCCCGCAACCGCCACCGGATCGAGCATGCGCAGGTCGTGTCGCCTGAAGACCAGCCGCGTTTTGCCCGGCTGGGCGTGATTGCCTCGATGGAGCCACCCCATGCGGTGGAAGACAAGGCCTGGGCCGAAGTGCGGCTGGGCCCGCAGCGCATATTGGGTGCCTATGCCTGGCGCTCGCTGCGTCTGGGCGGCGCGCGGCTGACCTTCAATGCCGACAATCCGGGCTCTGATCACAGCATCTTCTATGGCCTCCACAGCGCGATCACCCGCCAGGACAAGCAGGGCCAACCCCCAGGTGGCTGGTATCCCGCCCAGCGGATGACCATCGAGGAAGCGATCCGGGGCTATACCAACTGGTCGGCCCATGCCGCCTTCCGCGAAGACCAGACGGGGATCATCGCCAAGGGCAGATGGGCTGATCTGACGGTGATGGACATTGATCCCTTCGCCCTGGCCGGATCCGCGCCGGAAAAAATCCTGACCGGCCGGATTCTGAAGACCATTGTTGGCGGCAAGCTGGTTTACCAGAAATAGGCCGGATCACGCGCCGGC
>JALOSK010000246.1 GCA_025458465.1 Sandarakinorhabdus sp.
CCGCCTTCACCCATCACGGCCAGGGCCAGCGCGGTCGCATAGAAGATGGTCGGCTGTTCCATCAGGTGGTTGTAATTGTCGGCCACCCAGCTTGCCCGCTCTTCGCCGGCGGCGACCAATTGGTCACGCAGGCCCTTGCCGGTGGAACCAACGAGCCTTGCGCCATCGATGCCGGCGCGGCTCATGGCGGGCAGGCGCGTGGCATACATCCACAGCCACATGATCATCGTCCAGCCGGCCAGCAGCAGCATCGGCAGCAGGATCGCCTTGTCCATCAAAAAACCCTCCCCGTTTGTGACGGGGAGGGTTCCTTGCTTTTCAGGCTGCTGTCAAATCAGGCGAACAGCTTGGCCCAGCCGCGCTTGGCGCGATCCTTCCAGTAACCGCGGTGGTAGGCGTCGCTGGCCAGCAGCGGCATCACGCTGCCGGCTTCGGCGAACACCATCTGTTCGATGCCGGTGTTCACCTTGCCCCAGCTTGCCGCTTCCTGCAGCGTGGAGGAGGAGCAGGCACCGTCGCGCACGTCGGCCACGGTAATCTGCACGGCATATTTGTGCACTTCCACATCGTGGTGGCCCAGGATTTCGGCGCAGACCACCGTGTCCTGGATGAAGTTCTTCGGCACGCCGCCACCGATCATCAGCAGCCCGGTGGTGCCGGCCTTGATCTTGATCTCGGTCAGTTCGCGGAAATCGGCGATGGCATCCAGCATCATGTAGGGCTGGCCGGCCTTGGCGCGATCAACCTGATGCTTGACGAGGCCGAAGCCGGCCGAGGAGTCGACGAATGCCGGGCAGAAGATCGGCACGTCATGCTCATAGGCGAGCTTGACGAGGCTGTTGTCCTTCTTGCCATGCTGCACCAGATACTTGCCCATCTCGCGGATGAACTCACGGCTGGAATAGCCACGCGGTTCCAGCGTGTTGGCGATCTCGTAGATGGTGTGATCGGTCGCCTGCAGGGCTTCCTCGTCGATATAGGTATCGTAGATCCGATCGATCAGCAGCGAGCGCAGCGTGTCGTCATCCGGCACTTCCAGGGCCTGATAATGCTTGTGGCCAAGGCCTTCGAAGAAATCCATGTCCACGATCGAGGCGCCGGTGGCGACGATGCCGTCCACCATGTTGTTGCGCACCAGTTCGGCATAGAGGTCCATGCAGCCGCCAGCGCTGGTCGACCCGGCGATGACCAGGAAGATGGAGCAATCCGGATCCTGCAGCATCTGGTTGTAGATGCCGGTGGCGCGGGCGAGATCGCGGCTGGTGAAGCTCATCTTGGCCATGCCGTCGATGATCGGGCGGGCGTCAAAGCTCTTGATGTCGATATGCTCGACCAGAGTCGACAGCAGTTCAGCCTTGCGCTGGCGCTCGGCGGGGCTGAGTTCGGTGACAACAGCGTTGAGATTGTCGGTCATGGATTGCTCCCGGTATCAGGAAATGGCCCGGCGCCCCCCAAGGGAAACGCCGCCCGCGGCCGGGGGAGTCCGGCGCCGAGCGGGGAAGGGCGGCCCCGGCGCGAAGCCGGGGCCGGCAAATCAGTTCTGCCGCAGCTGGATAATCTTTTCCGGCGACTCTTCCGTGACAGCATAGAGGCTGGTCATCGGTTCGTCGGAAACGATCACGGTTTCGCCGGCAGTGAAGCCGTTGAAACCGGTGCGCATGGCCTGGCCATAGGCACCCAGCATGCCGATCTCGACATAGTCACCAGCCTTGATGTCGGCCGGCAGCGCGAAGGGCCCGCGCATGAAATCCATGTCGTCGCAGGTCGGGCCCCAGAAGCTGAAGTCCATGTCGCGGGTGTGGCTGGCCTCTTCCCGCACCAGGGTGACCGGAAAGCGCCAATCGATGTGCGCGGCATCGAACAGCGCACCATAGGCGCCATCGTTGATGTAGAGCACATCCTCCTTGCGGGCTTCGACGCGCACCAGCACGGACGAATATTCCGCGCACAGCGCCCGGCCCGGCTCGCACCACAGTTCCGCCGAATAGGAAATCGGCAGCGATTCGAACGCGCGGTGGATCACCTCGAAATAGGTTTCCAGCGGCGCGGGGGCCATGCCGGGATAATCCGACGGGAAGCCGCCGCCGACATCGACGATGTCAACCGTCACGCCGGCCGCCACGATGGCCGTGCGCACCTGCGCCATGGCATCGCTGTAGGCCTGCGCGCTCATCGCCTGGCTGCCGACATGGAAGCAGATGCCCAGCGCATCGGCCACCTGGCGGGCGGCCATGAGAACGGGCGCGGCTTCATCGGCATGTACGCCGAACTTGCTGGCAAGGCTGAGCTTGGAATGCGAGGACGACACGCGCAGCCGCACACACAGCGTGAGATCGCTGGCCGGCACGCCATCGGTGGCGGTGGCTGCCACGATCTTCTGCAGCTCCTCGATCGAATCGAGGCTGAAGACGCGCACGCCATGCTGGTGATACGCCTCTGCGATGGCTTCCGGCGCCTTGATCGGGTGCATGAAGCACAAGGTGGCGTGCGGGGCGACATCGCGCACCAGCCGCACCTCGGCAATGGAGGCGACGTCGTAATGCGTCAGCCCCGCATCCCACAGGGTGCGGATCAGATCGGGCGAAGGGTTCGCCTTCACGGCATACATCGACGTGCCCGGAAACTTCTCGATGAAGAAACGGGCAGCGCGGCGAGCAGCGTGCGGGCGGACGAGGGTGACTGGCTGCGTCGGACGCAGGGACAGCGCTACCCCCAGCGCGTTATGGTGCTTGAGCAACTCAAGGGACCTCCGGGTGGGCAAAGTATGTCGCCGCTGCGCGCTTGACCGGATGATCCCCGAAGGAACCGTCTGGCCGATCGCCGGCATTGACACCAAAGCTGCCTTGCGGTGGAAGTCCCATGGGGCAGCGGACGCGCTTCCTATGGTCTATGGCCCCCCATGTAAAGAAGAAAATTGTTACAATTTCCGGGGCTGAAAAAACCCGGTTTTGCGTTGGCCTTTCAAGGGCTTGTGCAGGCGGCTTCCGGGCTTGTGACATTTTCGTGAAAGGACGATTTTTCAATGGCTTCCCTTGGGGCTGCTCCGGTGCAGCATATCGACGTTCTGGCCGCTGCCGAACGCCTGTCGGGCTGGCCCGTGCGCACGCCGCTGCTCAACAGCCCGGCGCTGGATGCGCTGTGCGGCGGGCGGGTGTGGCTGAAACCGGAGAATCTGCAGCACACTGGCAGCTTCAAGTTCCGCGGCGCCATGAATCGCTTGCTGGCGATTCCGCCCGAGGGGCGCGGCGGCGGTGTGGTGGCCTATTCGTCGGGCAATCATGCCCAGGGCGTCGCCCGTGCCGCCCGCCTGCTTGGGATGCGCGCCACCATCGTGATGCCGGCTGACGCGCCAAGGCTGAAGGTGGAACGCACGCGCGCCGATGGTGCCGAAGTGGTATTCTATGATCGGTTGACGGAAAGCCGCGAGACGATCGCGGCCGGCATTGCCGAGGCGCGCGGCGCCCTGATCGTGCCGCCGTTTGCTGATCCGCTGATCATTGCCGGGCAGGGCACCGCCGGGCTGGAGGCCGTGGAGGATCTCGCGGCGAAGGGCGAGACGGCCGATCTGGCGCTGGTGTGCTGTGGCGGCGGCGGCCTTTCGGGTGGGTTCGCGGCCGGCAGCCAGTTGCCCACCATCGTGGTTGAACCCGAAGGCTATGACGATGTGTGCCGCAGTCTGGCCGCCGGGCGAATCCTGCCGGTGGAAAA
>JALOSK010000024.1 GCA_025458465.1 Sandarakinorhabdus sp.
CACCTTCCAGCGCTCGCCTTCCTGCACTTCGCGATGGTAACGCTCTTCGTTGGGATAGATATGCTCGTCCATGAAGGCGCGCAGCTTTTCGATCAGGCCTTTGGTCTTGTCGCTATATTCGAAATGCATGGCGCGCCTTCCCCTTGTGTGAATTACTGCATGTTGCAGCGCACAGGCTGTCACGCCTGACCCTGCTTGGCCACTGGCAAAAAGAAAAGAGCGGGAAATTGCGGAGATTGCGCGCAGCCGGGCGTGATGGACTGGTGCGCGACGCAGTCGGCGGTGAACTGGTCTCTCCCTGATATTCCCTGTTATTTGCTTATTCTGTAGCTTTCGACTGGTCGGCAGTGACCGGGTTGCGCCAATAAACGCAGACTTATCCGTGGATTAGGGCAGCGGTTGACTATCGTTGGGGTTGAATTCCCTATCGCGATAACAGGGAATTCCAATCTCAATAACAGGGAATTTAGTCCGCAGAACCGGGAATCCGGCACCTCCTTTAGCGAGATCCGGGCCAATTCTGGTCGTCATGCCGCATTCACGTGCTCAATAGCGGGACGGCTGCGCCGGGAAGTCGGACGAAAATTGCTCATAGCGGGATCGATTTGCGCGATATCGCGATGGAGTTTCCCAATAGCGGGATGAAAGTGCGGCATGTTAGAATGAAATTTTACCCTTCTGGGACGCGCGATGGTCATAGCAGGACGAAACATGCGCATAGCGGGATGCGCATTGCGGTTTATCCGTCAATTGCAGGACCAAGATTGGCATGTGCAACGCCGCCGTCGACCGTGATGGTGTCGCCAACGACATAATCGCCGGCGCGGTTCGCAAGGTAAATGGCAGCACCTGCCATATCCTCGTCCACGCCAATGCGCTTTGCCGGAGTGGTCGATAGCGACGGTCTCGAAAACCGTTGTGCCTTTACGGGTACTGTGGGTTCGTATCCCACCCTTTCAGTTACGTTACGTTTAAACTATTGAACGTTGATGATGTTATGGGAGAATTTTAGCCCATCCGCTCAAGTTTCACCACTGCTTGCAAAGGTCCAGCAAGGCTGGCCTGTTCGGCGACTGCGGAAATGTCGGCCCGTGCTTCCAATGGCTGGCAGCGCCACTGGAACCGCCGCCTGCTGATGATCTGACGGCGTGGTTGCATGGCACCGCGCAATCGCCGCTGGTAATGGCGTATCCGCCGGGCGATCAGAAGGCGCGCCGTGCGCGGAGGAACACCGCGCCCGGAACATCGACACCGAAAAGCTGCACCGCATCAAGCTGTGTCGTGCTGCGCAGCCCCGGATAGAATTCGCGCACGCGGTCGCGCCGGAAATTGGTGATGTTGGTGGCCTGCGCGAAAAGTGTCCATGCCGGTGTCGGTCGCCATTCCCACGACAGGTCAACGACAGCAGCGCGGTTGATGGTCTGGATCTCGTTGATGAAGAAGCTGGCCTCCCGGCTGCCGCTCGTCACCGCCACGGTCCAGGTCGAGCGCAGCTTCGGCATATCATTGGTGAGCGTGAAGGTGCCCGTAAACGGGCGATCACGTGAGATCAGGCGCGGCGTCAGCGTGGTGGGATCAAGCACTTCAGAGGCAATCCATTGCGCCCGCCCCTTGAACTGGCCGCCGCGCATGCCGAGCCGCGCCAACGGCAGTGTGAGCTCACCAATGACAGTGGTGCGGCGCCCGCGCGGGATGTTGCCGGGTGCATTCAGGCCATTAACCGGCACGATATCGACCAGCTGGGTGAGCTGCGCGTGACGGGCCGTCAGCGACGCAACCCCGCTCGACCAGAAGCGCTGTTCGGCCACGATCTCCACCACCCAGCGCCGCTCGGGCTGGAGGCGGGCGTTGCCGGCGCTGACAATGCCGGTGTTGAGATTGGCCGTCGCGACAAAATCCGGGAAATTCAGCTGCCCGACCTCTCGCTCCAACCGCCCGCGCAGCTGAAGCCTGGGCGTTGCCGACCAGGCTGCGGTCAGGCGCGGCTTGGGGAACAGGAACGAGGCTTGCAGGCCATCCGGCCCCCGCTGCAGGATGGACGAGGCTTCGACCCGCAGGCCAGCTTCGAGCACAAGCCCTGCCGAAGGCTGCCAGTTTGCCGACGCAAACGCCTCGCCGCGCCGTTCGCGCACGCGTACGTCGGCATTGGGCAACGTCACGTTGGCTCCGTCCAGTGCCAACTGGGTGTTGCCATCGAGAAAGTTCAGAGTCGCTTCGGCCCCGCCTTCGATGGTCAGCCCGCGGCTCGCCGTGAACAGCAGCGTGCCGCGCAGCACCGTCTCGCCGGTGGTGCGCTTCTGGATGAAGTCTCGCTGAGCCCCGCCGAAATCCGATTGGGCGCGGTAGGTTTGCGTGCGTAGCGCTTGCAAGGCCACCAACTTCAGTTGCAGGTCCCGGCCGAGCGGCCGCACCAGATCGGCGCCCAGTTCGCCGCCAATGCGTTTCGTGTCTTCCAGCGTGGTGGCAATGCCAAGGCTGGCCGGAAAACGATAGTCATATTGCTCGGTCTTGTCGGTCGTGCTGCGGTCGAGCGCTGCGTTCAGCCGCAGCAATCCGCCCAGCGCCGGTGCATTGTAGCCGAGCCGGGCCTCCATGGTCTGGTCAAGATCGCGCTTGTAGGCGGCGGCGTCCTCGCGCTGTGCGCCATCGGCACCGGTCAGGCGCAGCACGCCCCATCCCTGTTCGCCGCCATCCTTGTTGGTGTATCGCAACGATCCGGTTAGCGCACGTTCGCCCTGGCGCCGGGCCTAGTCGATCTGCAGGTTGGGTGCAATGCGGCCATAGCGATAGATATAGGCCGAGCCCGTTGCCGCCGCTTCGGTGCGTGCCGCTGCGCGCAGCACGACATTGGCGAGCAGGGCGCGCCCCTACATGTCGACCTGGCCGGCGCCGCCACGGATGATCTCGATCTTGTCCACGCTGGACGCCGGTATCCGGCGCAACTGGCTTTCCAGCGTGTCGGATTTGGCCGAGGGGCGCTGGCCATCGACCAGCACATTGCCTGCCGCGCCGCCAAAGCCGCGCACCGCCTCGCCGGGATCAAAAGTGAAGCCTGGCAGGCGGGCCAGCATGTCGAACGCCGTGTTGACTTGCGCCGTCGCAAAGAAGGCCGCCGGAAAGCCTATGCGGCCGTTCGCTGACGCGACCGGGCTTGTCGCTGCAGCCTCCGCAGCCGGGGCGTTGTCGATGGGTGGCATGAAGCTTTCGTGATCTAGAGTGATTGAAGGAGCCGCCACCGGGTCCTGCTAGGAGCCTGAAGCCATCGGCGCGCCTATCGCAGCGGCTCGTCGCTGTCGAGAGACCGGCCAACCGGTTGAACCTGGCGCTGTCGATCCAGCCCGCCGAACCTGAAGAATCGCCAGAACAGTGCCGCCAGACTTGGCCGCGGCGGCTCGTTCAAGCCGCCGCGATCCTGTGCAGTCGGCCGGCCTCGCGCCAGTCGATCACCTTCATGAAGGCATCGACATAGGCGCCGGCATTGGCACCATAATCCATGTGGTAGGCGTGCTCATACATGTCGAGTGCCAGCAGCGGTGTCGATCCAGCCAGCGTCATCGTGTGATCGGCTGCCCATTGGTTGGTCAGCCGGTGGTCCCGCGCGCTCCACGTCAGCAGCACCCAGCCCGAACCGCCCCCAAGCGCCTTGCCCATCGCCGCAAACTCACTGCGCCAGCGCTCGTGCGAGCCAAAGTCCCGCTCGATGGCGGCGGCCAGCGCCGCATCCGGCCGGTTCGCCTGGCCAAAGCCGGCAAAATACAGCTCGTGCAGGATCATCGAGTTCCACGCCAGCAGCTCTTCGCGCTTCAGCCCGTTCAACTGAAAGCCGGGCGCCGCTGCGGGATCAAGCGCTGAAAATGCCTGCTGAATCTGGCCAAGCCGCCGCACGGCACCGCCATAATTATTTTGATGGTGACTGGTCAGCAGTCGGGAAGACAGTCCGGGGATTGTCGCCGGATCAAAAGCCAGGGGGCGGGGCGTGAACGCTGGCGCGGGCTGCGCAGCGGCGCCTGTGCCCGCCAGCAGCGCCGCCGGCAGCAAACAGGCTGCGCCGGTCAAATTCGGCCGTCATGTCTCGATCTCCTCAGCAGCGAACACGCGCGGAGAGTAAGGGCCATCCGAAAAGCCGTCTACCGCGTGGATGCCACAATGTCGTCGAGCGCTGACGGGCGTCCAGCGCGAAGGGCGAGGCAGCAGCATAGTTCGTTCCAGTGGCAACCTCAGCGCTCTCACCGAGTACCACCATTCGTGAGAAATATCAGAACAAAGATAGTGACTGATTACTATCTTTTGGATATACTGCGTCATGACCCGAACGAAACTTCCGGCCGATTTGCGCCGCGCCGCAACCGTTCAGACGGTCATAACCCTCGCGGCGTCGATCAATCCGGCAGATATCACCACCGCGCAGATCGCGGCGCACATGGGCGTCACCCAAGGGGCGCTGTTTCGCCACTTTGCCGACAAGCAGGCGGTGTGGGCAGCAGTGATGGACTGGACAGCCGAAACGCTGTTGGCCCGCATCGACGCCGCCACCGGTGCGACGCCGATCGATAGGCTGCATGCGATGTTTTCAATTCATATCGATTTTGTCGTCGAGTTTGCCGGCGTGCCGCGCATCCTGTTCGGCGAACTGCAACGCGATGGCGGCGCCCCCGGCAAAGCGCGGGTCCTGGCGCTCATGGGTGCCTATCGCGGTCGCGTGGTGGGTCTGCTTGAGCTTGCCAAGGCACAGGGACAGATTGCGGTGGAAACCGATACCGCCGCTGCAGCCACGCTGTTTCTGGGCATGGTGCAGGGCCTTGTGATGCAGGCGATGGCAGCCGATGATTTCAGCGCAATGCCCGTTGTTTCAAAAGGCCTGTTCGCGGTTTACCGGGACGGGCTGGGGATGGCCCCATGAACGTGCCATTCAAGATGGGCCGCCGCGGCTGGACCTTGCTGGCAGTGCTGCTGCCGCTGCTGTTGCTGTTTGCCTGGGTTGCCTTTCGGTCCGGCCCGCTGGCGCCGACTGATGTCACGGTCGCGAAGGTTGAAAGCCGCCGGATTGCGCCGGCGATGTTCGGCATCGGGACCGTGGAGGCGCGTTACACCCAGAAAGTCGGGCCGACTGCTGCCGGCCGCGTCAGCAGCGTCGCCGTCGACGTCGGTGACAGAGTGCAGGCGGGGCAGGTGCTGGCGCAGATCGACCCGATCGACCTCGACCAGCGGATCGATGCCGCGGCCGGCGGCACCGCCCGATCGGCCGCACTGGAACAGGCAGCAGCGGCACAAATCACCGACGCCAAGGCCCGTGTTGCGCTGGCAGCCGCGCAGGCTGCGCGGACAGAGCAATTGAAAAAGAACGGCTGGGTCACCACTGCCTTGCTCGATCAACGGCGGCAGGAACTTGCCGCTGCCCAGGCCGGCCTCGCCGCCGCCCAGGCCAATCGCGGCGCCGCTGCGATGGATCGCAGGCGCCTTGGGGCAGAGCGTGCCGCGTTGGTTGAACAACGATCCAATCTGCGCCTTGTTGCGCCGCACGCCGGGCTGGTGGTGCGCAGATCGGCAGAGCCGGGCACGACCGTGGTGGCCGGGCAAGCGGTGATCGAAATCATCGATCCAGCGCAATTGTGGATCAATGCGCGCTTTGATCAGACCCAGTCGGCAGGTCTGGCGGCGGGGCTGCCGGTGCGGATCACCCTGCGTTCGCGGCCCGATACGCCGATTTCGGGCACGATCGAGCGCGTTGAGCCCATGGCGGATGCCCTGACAGAAGAAGTGCTGGCCAAGGCCGGATTCGCCATCAGAGACAAGCTGCCGTCGATCGGCGAGCTTGCCGAAGTCACGGTCGCCCTGCCTGCGGGCAAAGCCGCGCCGGCGGTTCCCAATGCCGCCGTGCACCGTTTTGATGGCGTGACCGGCGTGTGGGTGATCCGCGATAGCGGCCTTGAATTTGCCCCCGTCGCGCTGGGCGCGCAGGATCTGGCCGGTTGGGTGCAGGTGCTGAACGGGCTTGCGGTTGGCGACCGGATTGTCGTTCACAGCGCGAAGGCGCTGAAGGCCAACAGCCGGTTCAGCATCGTTGACAGCCTGCCATGATCAGCCTTGCCGGCCGTGACATCCTGCATGGCTGGGGCAAATTCGTGCTGACGGGTGTCGGGCTTGGCCTGCTCATCGGCGTCACGCTGTCGATGGCCGGGGTCTATCGCGGCATGGTCGATGATGCGCAGGCGCTGCTCGACAACAGCCGGGCAGACCTGTGGGTGGTGCAGAAGGATACACTTGGCCCCTATGCCGAACCGTCCAGCCTGACCGGCGACAGTGAGCGGCCGATCCAAGCGATGCGCGGGGTCGCAGAGGCGGTGGGCGTCACCTACCTGACCATGCAGATCGCGCACGGTGACAAGGACGTGCGGGTCATGGTCGTCGGGGCCGAGATGGGGGAGCCGGGGTTGCCCGGCCAGCCGACGCACCTGATCGCCGGGCGCCATATCGTGCGCGGCCATTATGAGGCGGTGGCCGATGTGAAGACCGGTTTTGCGATTGGCGACCGGGTCAAGGTGCGGCGCAATTTCTACACCATTGTCGGGCAGACCAGCCGGATGGTGTCGTCGGGCGGCGATCCGATGCTGTTCCTGTCGCTGAAGGATGCACAGGCTGCCCAGTTCCAGAAAGACAGCGATGCGATCCTGCGCCAGCGCGCGCGCGTGGCGGCCAGCCCGCTGCTCAACCCGCCAGGCAATCCGGCCGTGGCGCTGGCGGTCAACGCCGCCCAATCAGACAACAGCAACGTCAACGCCGTGCTGGTGACGATAACGCCGAACGCCGAACCCGACGACGTGGCCGCCGCCATCCGCCGCTGGCAACGCCTGACCGTTTATACCCGCGCGCAGATGGAAGAGATTCTCGTCGAGAAGCTGATTGCCAATTCCGCGCGGCAGATCGCCATGTTCCTCGTCATCCTGTCGATCGTCAGCGCCGCCATTGTCGCGTTCATCATCTACACCATGACCATCGGCAAGATCCGCGAGATCGCCGTGTTGAAGCTGATCGGCACGCGTGACCGCACGATCTCGTGGATGATCCTGCAACAGGCGCTGGGGCTTGGCCTGATCGGATTTGTCGTTGGCAAGATTGCTGCCAGCCTGTGGGCGCCGTTCTTTCCCAAATATGTCCTGCTGCTGCCCTCCGATTCGATCCTGGGGTTTTTCGCAGTCATGCTGATCTGCACGCTGGCCAGCGTCCTCGCCATTCAGGCCGCGCTGAAGGTCGATCCGGCGGAGGCGATCGGTGGCTGAAGGCATCCTCATCGAAAATGTCGTCAAGACCTATGGCAGCGGCGATACGGCCGTCCATGCCCTGCGCGGTGTCGACATGGCGGTGGCCAAGGGCGAGGTGGTGGGGCTGATCGGGCCATCGGGTTCGGGCAAGAGCACGTTGCTGAAATGCCTTGGCGCGGTGATCGAACCCACATCGGGCAAGATGACGATCGGCGACCAGTGCATCTATGACAATGGCTGGAAAGTGCGCGATCTGCGGGCGCTGCGCCGTGACCTGATCGGGTTCATTTTCCAGGCGCCATATCTGATCCCGTTCCTGGATGTGACCGACAATGTGGCGTTGCTGCCGATGCTTGCCGGCAAGCCCAATGCGATGGCCCGCAAGGAAGCCCATGATCTGCTTGATGCGCTCGATGTCGGTCACCGCGCTGCTGCCATGCCGTCGCAGCTATCCGGCGGCGAACAGCAGCGGGTGGCGATCGCCCGGGCGCTAATCAACCGCCCGCCGGTCATTCTTGCCGATGAACCGACCGCACCGCTGGATGGCCAGCGCGCCCTTGCCGTGGTCGGGCTGCTCAACGACATGGCGCGGCAGTTCGATACCGCGATCATCATCGTCACCCATGACGAAAAGATCATCCCGACCTTCAAGCGACTATACAATATCCGCGATGGGCGAACGGTTGAGGAGATTCCAGGCGCGCCCGTACCGGAAATTGCAGCATAGCGCCGAGCGCTTGTGCACGCTCTTTGTGCCTCGGCAGTGCGCTTGTCGAATGGCAATACGCGGGCCGGCGACACACTCATCCGAACGGCCGCTTTCCGCCATTTTCTGCCTCTCCGTCATTTCACCAGACATCACCACGCCTGTCTGATTGCGGTGTTGCTGCGCGAGTTCAGTCGCGGCAGCATCGTGCCAAGAGACGCCGGGGAGAGGACGGGATGAGCGCACCGCCATTGACTGTGCTGGCCGTGCCGGAACACGAAGCCGCGGTGATCCGGGCAGCCGTTCGCGCCGCCGATGTGGCCTTGCTGGGCCCCGGCTATCGCCTTGCCGTTGCGGATGATGTGCCGGGACTGTTGGACTTGCTGTCAGACCCGGCCGTTTCTGCGCCGATCTATGATCTGCCGCGCCCGTTCACGGCAGCGGTGATCGGTTCGTGGGTGGCCGAGGCGCAGGCGCGCCAGGCGCGGGGGGAGGCGGTGCTGGCGGTGAGCGTGGATGCCGATGGCAGGCTGTCGGGCTATAGCTATTTCACCGTCTGGCCCGAACGGTCGGCGGCCGAGATTGGCGGGGCCCAGCGTGCCGACCGCCAGAATCAGGGCGTGGGCAAGGCCGGTGCGGCACGCAGCTTTGGCTGGATGTTCGAGCATCTGGGTGTGCGCCTGATCGGGTTGACCGCCGCGATCGACAATGTGCGATCGGCGCGGGTGATCGAGGCAGCGGGTTTCGTGGCGATGGGCGAACGCGAAAGCCGCCGGCCCGATGGCAGCGTGCGCCTGTCGCGATACTGGGAGCTGACGCGGGACCAATGGCGGGCGCAGCAGGCGGCGGCGCCGTGAAGATGATCAATCGGCGGCTTTGGTCTGGCCCAGAAAGAGCCGGCCATAGCCGAGTGCAAAGCCGAGGAAGGCAATGATCCAGGCAGCACCGGCCAGTTGATACAGAGGCATTCCGATGTCGGGCCACAGCCCGCCGCCCAACCGCGTCAGCACCGCAACCAACAGCGCCGCATAGAGCATCACCGTGCCCGGCCCGGCGTGCAGCGGCAGGTTGCTGTGACCCAGCGTGGCGCGGCTCATCACCGCCAGCGTCATCAGGCCGATGGCGCCGGCCATCCACAGGTGCAGCGCCGCCCGCCCGCCGATCAGGCCGGGGGAGGCCGCCTCTGCCGCCAGGGCAATCGCACCCAGCGGCACGAAGCCATAGGCGATGTGGAGCACGAACAGCAGCGGTTCGGCTGTCGTGCGCAGGCCCTGCCAGCGGGCCAGCCGGGCGAATTGCAGCCCGCCGGCCAGTGCCAGCAGCATGGCGGTGGGCAGGCCTTCGGGGGCGACGATCCAGGCCAGCAAGCCGGCGCCAAGACCGGCCAGCGCGATCAGATCAAAGCGTTGCATCGGTGCCGCCGGCATCGCACCGCCGGCCTTGGCCGTAACCAGCCAGTTGCGGGTGAAGGCCGGGATGATGCGGCCACCGATGAAGGCAATCAGCATCACCGCAGCGCCCAGACCCAACCGCAGGCCATGGCCGGACGCCGTCAGCCCTGCCGCCGCCTGCCAGTGAAACAGCCCATTGCCGGCGATGAACAAGCCGAGAATGGCGACCACCGCGAGATTGCGGTGATTGCCGCCCGCGATGATCTCCCGCGCGATGAACGCCGCCAATGCCAGCGGCATGGCCAGATCGATCAGCGCCACCAGCAGCGCCGGCAGCCCTGCCGCGACCAGCACCGCCACGCGGCCAGACAGCCACAGGGCCGCCAATGCCATCAGTGGCCAACCGCGCAGCCGGGGCCGCCCGGTCCAGTTCGGCACCGCCGTGAGCAGGAAGCCGGCGATCACCGCCGAGAGATAGCCGAACAGGAATTCATGCGCGTGCCAGGCCGGCGGATCAAAGGCGATGGGCAGCGCCAGCCAGCCGGCCAGCAGCCCGATCCACAGCGCCATCGCCAGCGCCGCCCACAGGCTGGCCGCCAGGAAGAAGGTGCGGAACCCCCAGTCGAACAGCGCCGGCCAGCGCGGGCCGGCTGCAGTGGGGGTGGCAATGGTGATGGTCATCGGGTGATCCGATCGGCGTTGAATGAATTGATATTAGTCAAGTGGAAGCGGCATTTGACCCCGCATCATCCCCTAGTCGGATTGCGGGCAACGCTGCTGTGTCGATAAGGCCACCGCTGGCTTCATGCGGAGACGACGTGGCTGCTGACGATCCTTTCCCCCGCTGGTTGCGGGCGTTCGGCCCGGCCATGGGACGGCCGGCAGCCGGTGAGATGCTGCGCGCCGCGCTGGGGGCCGGTCTGGCGCTGGCCGGATCGGCGCTGCTGCTGGATGCCGTGGGCGGGCAGGTGGCGTCACCGATGCGGCCCGGCCTGATCGCGCCACTGGGCGCATCGGCCTTCCTGTTGTTTGCCGTGCCCAATTCGCCGCTGGCGCAGCCGTGGTCGGCGCTGGTGGGCAATGGCGTTTCGGCCGCCGTGGCGGTGCTGGTGCTGGGTTTGGGGCTGCACACCGGGCTTGCCGCGGGCCTTGCCGTGTGCGGTGCGATGGCGGCGATGGCGGTGGTGCGGGCGATGCATCCGCCCGGCGCTGCGGTGGCGCTGGCCACTGTTCTGATTGCTGGCGGCGGCACGCCCGTGGGCTTCGATTTCGTGGCGGTGCCGGTGCTGCTTGATACGGCCCTGCTCGTGCTGTTTGCGCTGGTGTGGAACCGGCTCACGGGCCGGCGCTATCCGTTCCGGGTGGCGGCCAGCGCGCATGGCACTGCCGATCCGCTGCCACAGCAGCGCCTGGGGCTGACGGCCGAGGATCTGGCGGCGCTGCTGCAACGCACCAACCAATCGGCCAATATCGGCGCGGAGGATCTGGGTCGGCTGCTCGCCGCGGCCGAGGCAGAGGCCGCGCGCCGGCGTTTTGGTGCGCTCACCTGTGCCGATATCATGTCGCGCGATGTGGTGACGGTGGCGGCCGACGCATCACTGGCCACGGTGGCGGCGCTGTTCCGCCAGCATCGGTTCAAGACATTGCCGGTGGTGGATGGCGATGGCTGGCTGGAAGGCATGCTGAGCCAGACCGATTTCGTCGCTGCCTGGCCGGAAGCGGCGCCGCTGCACGCGCGGGCCGGGGCGGCGCTTGGCCGGCTGATGGGGCGTCCGCCGGCCCAGGCGGCGCGTGACGTGATGGTACCGGCCCGCAGCGTCGCGCCCAATGAACCGGTCGGCATATTGGTGGAATTGCTCGCGGATGGCGCGCTGGAAGCCGTGCCGGTGGTGTCCAGCCGGCGGTTGGTGGGCATCGTGACGCGGTCGGACTTTCTGGCGCTGCTCACCCAGCGGCGGCTGCTGCCAGAGCCGCCAACGGCCTAGGGCACCCAGCCGTGTGAACCGGCGACGGCCCCCGCCGTGGCGATCAGGCCGCCTAGCGACAGCACGACATGCAGGATGCGCATGCGCCCCAGCGTGATGAAGCCGCCGCCACGCTTCAGCATTGGATGGATGATCAGCGGTTCAGCGACGAACAGGATCAGCATGAACGCCAGCCATACCAGCAGCATCGCCGACATCCACCAATAGGCCGGATCGGCAAAGCGCCACCACAATTCCATCCGCCACGTCATCCAGAAACCGCTGGCACCAGCCAGCAGCACCCAAGCCATGGCCTGCGGGGCAAAGCGGCCTTCGATGCGGTGGAATTCGGCGATCTGGCGATCGGGCGGCGTGGTGGCGGCAATCGCCGGCAGCAGCACCAGCGTGACGAACCATACGCCGCCCATCCAGGCCAGCACTGCCGCCACGTGCAGCGCGCGGGCGACGATCAGATCATCCATCGGCCAGTCTTTCCTGTGTGTTTCCCGGCATCATAGTGATGATGTTTCTCAAGGCGATTGATTCATATCAATTTCAACGCCAGCATCCTTGCCCATGCAAGGGGCCATGAACAGCATCTCATCACAACGGTGCCGCCGCCGCATCACATGGGGGCTGGCCTTTGCCGCGCTCGGCCTGGCTGGCAGCGGCCGGGCCGAGGCTGCGGATCCGATCACGCCGTATGCCAATATCCGCTATCGCATCGAGGCCATCGATCAGCAGGGCCTGCCCGAAGACGCGCTGGCCTCCACATTGCGGCTGCGCGCCGGGGTGCGCACGCAAAGCTGGCACGGCCTGTCGGCGGTGCTGGAGGGTGAGGGGATCGTGCCGTTGGGCGCCGAGCGCTATAACGACACAGCCAATGGCCGCACGAATTTTCCGATCGTGCCCGATGGCAGCGGGCTTTGGTTGAACCAGGCCATCATCCGCTTTCAACCGGTGAAGGAGCTGGACGCCGCTGTTGGCCGGCAGGCGATCAATTTCGACAACCAGCGCTGGATCGGCAGCGTTGATTGGCGACAGAATGATCAGACGCTGGACGCGGCCCGCCTTGGCGCGACGCCGGTGAAGAATCTGCGGGTGGATTATGTCTATGCTTGGCGGGTGAACCGGGTGTTCGGGCCGGATTCGCCGATCGGCACTTGGCGCAACAATGATATTCACCTAGCCCGCGTGGCGGCGACCCTGAAACCGCTGGGCACGGTTACGGCCTATGGCTGGTGGCTCGATATCCCGGATGCGCCGGCCGCGTCGTCGCGCACACTGGGCGCGCGGCTGGTGGGGGAACAGGCGTTGGGGCAGGGCGTCAAGCTGGTCTATGCGGCGGAATTTGCGCAGCAGCGCGGCATCGCCGCCAATCCGGCCCGCACCGATCACACATATCTGCTGATCGAACCCGGCATCGCTATCGGCAAGGTCACGCTGCGCGGCGGTTTCGAGGAACTGGGCGGCGATGGCCGCAGTGCGCTGCAAACGCCGCTGGCCACTGCCCATCTGTTCAACGGCTGGACCGATCGCTTCCTCACCACGCCGCCGGCTGGGCTGCGCGATGTCTATGCCGATCTGCGCTGGCAGATGGGGCCGCTGCTGACCAAGGCGCCGGCCGTGCTGTGGCTGCGTGTGCACGATTATCGCCCGTCGGGTGGTGGCCCCCGTTATGGCCGGGAAGTGAGCGGCTGGTTCACCCTGCCGATCGACAAGCATCTCACCGGCATCATCAAGGCCAGCCATTATCAGGCCGACAGCTTTGCCACTGACACGACGAAATTCTGGGTCTCGCTGGACGCGCGCTTCTAGGCGTCGATCACCGGGTCGGGCCGCGCCAGCGCCGTCAGCGCCGCGCGGTCGCTGATCTGTACCACCGGGCCCGAAATGGTGGCGCCATGCTGGGCCAGCGTGTTGCCGGCGCGGGACAGATTTTCCGGCGTCATGCCCAGCAGCGAGGCGATCACCCGCTTTTCCGCGGGCAGGGTGAACTGCACGGCGCCGGCGCGGCGGTCGCTTTCCAGCAGGATGAAATTGGCCAGCCGTTCGATGGACTGGCGCAGTTTCATGTCGGCCAGGCTGCGCACCAGCCCGCGATAGCCGGC
>JALOSK010000025.1 GCA_025458465.1 Sandarakinorhabdus sp.
TGCGGTTCGCGCGCCAGCACCCGCACATCGGCCATGGCGCGCGCCGCGCTGAACTGATCGGCCGGGGCGTCGGCCGGCAAGGGCGCCGGCGGCTGGATGCGGATCACCGCCCACAGCAGGCCGGCCGCCAGCGTCGCCAGGAACAGCGCCCAGCGGTTCACGCGCCGAGTTTCTTCGCCTGTTCGTACGCCAGATCGGCCAGCGCCTCGAAGCCTTCGGCGGATTTCTTCGCGTGGGCCGATGTGGCGGTGCCGCGGATCACCCGGCCCTTGATGCCGTGGATGATGCCGGCCAGCCGGAACATGTTGTAGGCGACGTAAAAATCAATGTCCGGAATGCCGTCGCGGCCGGTGCGGCGGCAATAGGCATCGATATATTCGGCTTCCGTCGGCAGGCCCAGCGCCGCCAGATCATTGCCCACCAGGCCCGTCGTGGTGCTGGGCGGCATCCGGTACATCATCAGGTGATAGGAAAAATCGGCCAGCGGGTGCCCGATGGTGGAAAGTTCCCAGTCCAGCACCGCCACCACCTTCGGTTCGGTGGGATGGAAGATCATGTTGTCACAGCGATAATCACCGTGAACGATGGCGCTTTCATCGCCCGCCGGGATGTTGGCCGGCAGCCATTCCACCAGCGCGTCCATCGCGGGATAGCGGCCGGCGTCCACATCTTCGAGATATTGCTTGGACCAGCGGCCGATCTGGCGGGCGAAATAATTGCCCGGCTTGCCGAAATCCTCCAGCCCGGCGGCGACATAGTCGATCATGTGCAGATCGGCCATCGTCTTGTTCATGGCATCGAAATAGGCGCGGCGTTCCGGCACGGGCACGTCCGGGAAGGTGGTGTCCCAGATCACCCGGCCATCGACGCAGTCCATGATGTAGAACCAGGTGCCGATGACATCATTGTCCTGGCACAGCCCGAAGGTGCGGGCGACCGGGAAACCCTGGTTGTAGAGCGCGGTGATCACCCGATATTCACGGTCCACCGCGTGCGCCGATGGCAGCAGCTGGCCCGGCGGCTTCCTGCGCAGCACATAATTCTGCTTCGGGGTGATCAGCTTGTAGGTTGGGTTGGACTGGCCGCCCTTGAACTGTTCGATGGTGAGCGGGCCGGCATAGCCTTCCACGTTGGCCTGCATCCATTCGGCGAGGCGCCCGGCATCAATCTCCTGGCCGGGGCGCACCGCGCTGGTGCCCGAAAACTGCTGCTGCCGATCGCTCATCTCGCCCGTCTCCCCACAGTGGCGGGATCAGCCCGGAACCTCAGGCGCTCTTGCCGATGTCCCGCCGGAAATGGCCGCCATGCCACCTTATCTTGCGAATAGCCGCATAGGCCAGCGCCCGCGCCTCGGAAATGTCATGGCCTGCCGCCGTGACATTGAGCACGCGCCCGCCGGCTGCAACCAACCGGCCATCGTCCGTGCGGCGGGTGCCGGCGTGGAAGATCTTGACGCCCAGCGCCTCTGCCGCCGGCAGCCCGTCGATCACCGTGCCCACCACCGGCTTCCACGGATAGCCATTGGCGGCCATCACCACGGTCACGGCGGCGTCCTTGGTGAACCTGGGCTCAATATCGGCCAGCGTGCCGGTGGCCGTGGCCCACATCAATTCCACCATGTCGGTGTCCAGCCGCATCATCAGCACCTGGGCTTCGGGATCGCCCAGCCGCACGTTGTATTCGATCAGCATCGGGCCGTCCGCCGTCAGCATCAGGCCGGCATAAAGGAAGCCCTGGAACGGTGTGCCGCGTTCGCGCATCGCCTTCAACGTGGGGTGAACGATGCGATCGAGCGCCTGTTGCTGCAGCGCCGGGGTGAGGCGCAGCGAAGGCGAGAAGGCGCCCATGCCGCCGGTGTTGGGGCCTTCATCATCATCGCGCAGCCGCTTGTGGTCCTGTGCCGAAGGCAGCACGCGCACGGTTTCGCCGTCGGTCAGGACGAACAGGCTGGCCTCGGGACCCTCCAGACATTGTTCCACCACCACCGGGCCGTGAATCTCGGCCAGCGCCGCAAGGCCTTCCTCGTTGGTTTCAGCGACCGTGACGCCCTTGCCGCCCGCAAGGCCATCGGCCTTCACCACCACCGGCAACGGGTGCACCGCCACATAATGATGCGCATCGGCAGCGCCTGCAAAGCGGCGATAGCCCGCGGTGGGGATGTCATGCTCGGCGCACAGATCCTTGGTGAAGCCCTTGGATGCCTCCAGTTCGGCGGCGGCCTGCGATGGGCCCACCACCGGCACGCCGGCGCTGCGCAGCGCATCGGCCACGCCGGCCACCAGCGGGGCTTCCGGGCCGATCACCACCAGATCGATCTTGTGTTCCGCCACGAAGGCCACCACGGCGGCCGGATCGGTAATCGCCAGCGCCACGCACTCCGCTTCGTCGGCGATGCCGGCATTGCCGGGCGCGCACAGCAGGCGGCGGCAGCGCGGCGACTGGGCAAGACGCCAGCAGATGGCGTGCTCGCGGCCACCGCCGCCCAGCACGAGAATGGCCAAGGAATCAGGCAGGACGGTCATCTTCCCTCCCTAACATGCCAAGATGTCGCGGCAAGACGCTTTGCCCCACCGCCCCCACGGTTTATGGAAAGCCGCGTGAACGAAGCCACCAACAACACGCCCGAATATTCGGTGAGCGAGATCGCCGGCGCCCTGAAGCGCACGGTGGAAGCCGCCTTCGGGCAGGTGCGCGTGCGCGGCGAGCTTTCGCAGTTCCGCCGCCAGGCCAGCGGCCACTGGTATGGCAGCCTGAAGGACGAACGCGCGCTGATCGATCTCGCCATGTGGAAGGGCACCGCGCAGGGGCTCAGCTTCCGGCCGGAAGATGGCCTGGAAGTGATCGTCACCGGCAAGCTGACCACCTATCCGGGCCGATCGAAATATCAGCTGATCGTCGAGAAGATGGAACCGGCCGGCGTTGGCGCGCTGCTCGCCCAGATCGAGGCGCGGCGGCTGAAGTTGCAGGCCGAAGGCTTGTTCGATGCCGCCCGCAAGACGCCGCTGCCCTATCTGCCGCAGGTCATTGGCGTCGTCACCAGCCCCACCGGCGCGGTGATCCGCGATATCCTGCACCGGCTGGCCGATCGCTTCCCGCGCCATGTTCTCGTGTGGCCAGTGGCAGTACAGGGCGAAGCATCGGCGGCGCAGGTGGCCGCCGCCATCGCCGGCTTCAACGCGATTCCCGAAGGCGGCCCAATTCCGCGCCCCGATCTGATCATCGTGGCGCGCGGCGGTGGTTCCATCGAGGATCTGGCCGCCTTCAACGAGGAAGCCGTGGTGCGCGCCGCCGCCGCCAGCCGCATCCCGCTGATCAGCGCGGTGGGCCATGAAACCGATACCACCCTGATCGATTATGCGTCCGACTGGCGGGCGCCAACCCCCACCGCCGCCGCCGAACGCGCCGTGCCGGTGCGCGCCGAACTGGCCGCCACGCTGACGATGCTGCATGGCCGGCAGGATACGGCGATGCTGCGCGGGCTGAAGCTGCGCGCCGAACGCGGCGAGGCGCTGGCCCGGCGGCTGCCATCGGCGCGCACCTTGCTGGGGCTGGCGGCGCAGCGGGTGGATGATCTGGCGATGCGCCTGCCCACCGCGCTGACGGCGCGGGCCGATCGCATGGGCCTGCGGCTGGACAATGCCCGCGCCCGGCTGCGCCCCGATCTGCTCACCGCCCGCGTCACCGGCGGCCGGCAACGGCTGGACGGGCTGGCAGCGCGGTTGGCGCCGGCGCTGGCCCGCCCGCTGGCCGAGGATGCCCGAAAGCTGGCCCGCGCCGAAGCCGCCCTGCGCCCGTTCCTGCTGACAACACGGCTGCAGCGCGTGTCGGCACGGGTGGAACAGGCCGGCCGGATGCTGGCCAGCCTGGGGCCGGATCAGGTGCTGGCGCGCGGCTATGCCATCGTGCGGCGCGGTCACGGGAAGGGGGGCGATGGCCATGTTGTCGCCACGGCAGCGGCAGCGGCGGGCGAAGACCGCTTGACGATCCGCTTTGCCGATGGCGAAACCCCGGTGTTCACCAAGCCACCGGCTGTTCAGGGAAGTCTGTTCTGATGCTCGATCGTTTCGGCCGCCCGGCCAGCCTCCATTATGAATCGGGCAGCTATCGCATCCTGTCGCCCGGCGATCACGTGCTGTGCGCCGTCACCCAGCAGCGCATTCCGCTGGCCGGGCTGCGGTACTGGAGCCACGAGTTGCAGGAAGCCTATTTCAACGCGGACATTGCCAGCGCTCGTTATGCCGAGATGCGCGCCAAGGGCATGTTCCCCTGATGCGGTGGGCGCTGCCCCCACTGATCATCGCCGCGGTCGCCAGCGCTGCCGCTGCGCAGACCATGACGCAGGCCGAACCCATCACGGCCACACAGGGCCAGTTGCTGATCGCCAGCCTGCCCGCCGGCAGCCACGAACTGACGCTGGACGGCACGCCCGTGCATGTCGAACCCGATGGCCGCTTCATGGCCGGGGTGGACCGCGATTTCACCGGCAGCAAGCAACTGGCCTGGGTGATGCCTGATGGCAGCAACGCGCAGGCGGAACTCAAGGTGCAGCCGCGCGGCTGGGACATCAGCCGGCTGCCGGCCCGGCTCGCCACACCGGCCAACCCCACGCCGGAATGGCTGGCCCAGCGCGCCGCGGAAGTGGCACAGATCCAGGCGGCGCGGGCCGAACCATCGGCGCATGATTTCTGGCGGCAGGGGTGGGCGTGGCCGGCAAGCGGTCGGGTGTCCACCCATTTCGGCGCCCAGCGCATCTATGGCGACACGCCGGCCAGCTATCACAGCGGGATGGACATCGCGGCGCCCACCGGAACGCCCGTGGTGGCACCGGCTGCGGGCGTGGTGCGACTGGCCACCGGGCCGTTCAGCCTTGAAGGCAATCTGGTCATCCTCGATCACGGGCGCGGCCTTCATTCGGCGATGCTGCACCTGTCGAAAATCGATGTCACGGTGGGCCAGACGGTGCAGCAGGGCGAGAAGATCGGCGAGATCGGCACCACCGGCCGTTCGACCGGGCCGCACCTGCACTGGGGCCTGTCGTGGAACGGCGTGCGCGTCGATCCCGAAGCGCTGCTGCCGCCGTTGCCGGCCGAGGCCCCGGCCCGGTGAGCGCCCCCGGCCTGTTCGCCCTGTCACCCGCCATCGACCGCGAGGCGGTGCGTCACGCCCTGGCGACCCGGCGCTTTGCCCAGATCGAGAATGTGCTGGAACCTCAGGCGGCAGAGGCCTTGTGGCAGGTGCTGCGCCACCAGACGCCGTTCGGCCTCGCCTGGGCCGGTGATGGCCAGCCGAGTGGACAGCATGTGTCCCCCGAGCAGATGCGGCAATTCTCGCCGGCCCAGAAGGCTGCCATGGGGAACAGCGCGGCCAGTGCGGCCGGCGGCGGGCGGTTTGCCTTTCTGTATGGCCAGTATCCGCTGGTGGAGTCGTACAAGCAGCAGTGGCACCCCGGTCATCCGCTCTACCAGCTGCTGGAAGAGATCAACGCGCCAGAGAGTATCGAATTTGCCCGGACGGTGTCGGGCCATGGCGACATCATCCGCGCCGACGCGCAGGCAACCCTTTATGCCGGCGGTCATTTCCTGACCGAGCATGACGACCTCGTGGAAAGCGAAGGCCGCCGCCTGGCCTATGTGCTGAACCTGGCGCGGGACTGGCGGCCCGATTGGGGCGGCTATCTCAACATCCTGGACGACGCCGGCAACATCGTGGCCGGCTTCATGCCACGCTTCAACTGCCTGAACCTGTTCACGGTGCCACTGCGCCACAACGTGTCGCTGGTGGCGCCATTCGCGCCGGTGGGCCGGTTGGCCATCACCGGCTGGTTCCGCAACCGCTGACGCGGCGCCTCAGCGGTCCACGCGCTTGACGCGAATGGCCGTCTGTTCGTCCACGTTGGCCAGATAGCTGCCCATGGCGGCCGCGCGGATGCGCACCTTCATGCCGGGCGCGGGATCGCGCCGCATGGTGCGGGCTTCCGTCTGTATCCAGCGGCTGCCGTCATCCAGCGTGAAGCGCCAGTTGCCATCCCGGCCGGGGCTGGCGGCGCTGATCACCGCCTCGATGGCGTCGGGCACCCGATCCTCGGCATCGTCGGCCTTGCTGCTCTCCTCCGCACCGCCGCCGAACAGGCGGAAACCGGGCGGCGCGATGCCGAACAGGCCGCGCCGGGCCTTCGTCACCTGCTCGCGATCGCTCACCACCACGTCGCGGCTTTCCACCGCGCTGGCCAGCGCTGCCACCCCGGCATCAAGACAGGCCAGCCGCTGGCCGGCATCGGTGATGGCCCGGCAATCCAGCAGCGTGCGCACCACGGCGGGTGGCGGGGTCTTTGGCGTTTCAGCCGCCAGCGCCGGCGTGACCGGCAGGACGAGGGCAACAGCAATGAAACGGGCGGCGCGAAGCATGGCAAGAACTCCCCTGCGGTGTCCGGTCACCGTTACACCGCAGGCGCGCGCGCGCCAACCGGCTTGCCGCAACGCCGCCAGCAGGCCATGAACAGGGCACAGGAAAGGGGACGAGATGAAGACGAGGATGACCGTGCTGGCCCTGCTGCTGGCCGCCACCGCAACGGCCCAGCCGGCGCCAACACCAACCATGCAGCCCGATATCGGCGCGCCCTTCAACAAGGTGACGCCCGCTGCCGATTACGAGCGGCGCGAGCTGATGATCCCGATGCGCGACGGGGTGAAATTGTTCACCGTGGTGGTGATGAAGAAGGGTACCAAGGATGGCCCGATCCTGCTGACCCGCACGCCCTACAATGCAGCCGGCGCCACGTCGCGCAATCCCAGCCAGCAAATCACCGAAATCCTGCCGGTTTCCGACAAGGAATTCGTCGAGGACGGCTATATCCGCGTCTATCAGGACGTGCGCGGCATCCACAAATCCGAAGGCGATTATGTGATGAACCGGCCCCTCAAGGGCCCGCTGAACCCCACCGCCACCGATCATGCCACTGATGCCTATGACACGATCGACTGGCTGGTGAAGAACGTGCCCGAAACCAACGGCCGTGTCGCCATCACCGGTTCGTCCTACCCCGGTTTCACCAGCCTGATGGCGCTGATCGATCCGCACCCGTCGCTGAAGGCCGCCGTGCCCATGTCGCCCATGGTCGATGGCTGGATCGGCGATGACTGGTTCCACAACGGCGCCTTCCGCCAGACGATGCTGGATTATTTCACCGGGCAGACCAGCACCAAGTCCAGCGGCGCGCCGGTCGCCATGGGGCGGCGCGACTATTATGCCGAATATCTGGCCGCCGGTTCGGCCGGCGGTTACGTGGCGAAATATGGCCTCGATCAGCTGCCCGGTGTGAAGAAGCTGATGGAACACCCGGCCTATGACGCGTGGTGGCAGGGCCAGGCGGTGGACAAGCTGCTCGGCGCCCGCCCGCTCACCGTGCCGACCATGCTGGTTGTCGGCCAGTGGGACCAGGAAGACAGTTATGGCGCGCCCGCCGTCTATCGCGCGCTGGAACCCAAGGACGTGAACAACGACAAGCTTTCGCTCGTCATCGGGCCGTGGCGGCATTCGGGTGTGAACTATGATGGCTCCGGCCTGGGTGTGCTGAAGTTTGCCGGCGACACCGGCCTGCAGTTCCGCCGCGACGTGATGAAGCCGTTTCTGGACAGCCATCTGAAGGCCGGCGCGCCCAGGCACGATACGCCGCCGGTGCTGACCTATGCGGTGAATGCCGACAAGTGGGAACGGCACGACCGCTTCCCGGCCGGCGAGACGGTGAACCTCTATCTGGATGACCGGTTCAGCCTGTCGCTGAACGCGCCGGCCGCCAAGGCCGCGCATGATGACTATGTGTCCGATCCCGCCCATCCGGTGCCGTTCGTGCCGGTACCGGTGAACATGCGCGATCGCGCCATGTGGGGCAGCTGGCTGGTGAACGACCAGCGCCACGCCAGCACGCGGCCCGATGTCGTCACCTATGTTTCGGCGCCGCTGAAGGCGCCGCTGCAGATCCACGGCCAGCCGCAGGCCAATCTGTTCGCCAGCACCAGCGGGACAGACAGTGACTGGGTGGTGAAGCTGATCGACGTGTTCCCGGAAGAGAACAGCGCCCAGCCCGATCTGGCTGGGCTGCAACTGGGCATCGGCATGGAGATTTTCCGCGGCCGTTACGTGAAGGGCTTCGACACGCCGGGACCGCTGACGCCGGGCAAGGCCGAACGCTATCGCTTCCTGCTGCCGGGCGTGAACCACGTGATCCCGGCCGGGCACCGGCTGATGGTGCAGGTGCAATCCAGCTGGTTCCCGCTCTATGATCGCAACCCGCAGAGCTTCGTGCCCAACATCTTCCACGCCCAGCCCAAGGATTATGTGAAGGCCACGCAGGGCGTGTGGCGCGATGCGCAGCGGCCCAGCCACATCGCCATCCCCGTGGTGGGCGGCGCGGCCGCCGCGCGCGCCGCGCTGGGCCAGTGAGGGAGACTTTGATGTTCACCGCCTATCCGCTCACCACGCTGGCGCTCGTGCTGGCGCTGATCGTCTATTTCGCGCTGTCGGTGAATGTCGGCCGGGCGCGCGCCACCTGGGGCGTGCCAGCGCCACAGGCCAGCGGCCATCCGGAGTTCGACAAGCGCTACCGGGTGCAGATGAACACGCTGGAGCAGCTCGCGCTGTTCGTGCCGGGGGTGCTGGTTGGCGCGCCGGTGCTGGGCGATGCCGCGGCGGCCGGCCTGGCCCTGCTGTGGAGCGCTGGGCGCATCATCTTCGCGCGGGCCTATTATGCCGATCCGGCCAAGCGCGGCCCCGGCTTTGGCCTCACCCTGCTGCCCAGCCTGGTGCTGTTGCTGGCCGGCGCCTGGGGCGCGATCAGCAGCCTTTGAAACACCAACCGGCCCGGCTGCCGTCAGGCAACCGGGCCGGGGGGAGAAGCGCCGGGCGGGAGAGTGGGCCCGGCGCTCGGGAGAGCTCAGAAACGCCAGCCAACACCCACGCCGACGATCAGCGGGTTGATGTTGGCCCGCAGGTTGTTCACCGCCGCGCCGGTGGTGAGCCGGGCGTTGGTGTCCATGTCGACATATTTGACGTCAAGGTTGAGGAACATCTTCTCGCTGATGTCGAAATCGATGCCGGCCTGCAGCGCATAGCCCCAGCTGCTGGACAGGTTCACATCAGTGGCGCCAATGGCGTTCACCAGTTCGGTGGACGCCTTTTCGTTGTAGAACAGCGTCCAGTTCACCCCGGCGCCAACATAGGGGTGCACCTTGCCCTCCGGCACGAAATGATATTGCAGCGTCACCGTGGGCGGCAGCACCCAGGTGCAGGCCAGCCGGCCCACCGCCGCAAGGCTGCCGCCGCCATCCACGCAATGCTTGGTGGTGGCCGCGATCACCTCGATGCCGAGATGATTGGTCAGCATGTAGGTGAAATCGATTTCGGGCGCATAGGCATTGGTGATGCGGCCACTGCTGGTCGGGAAGCTGGGCAGCACCGGGCCGACCTTTTCCTGCGGCTGCACGGTGATCGCGCGCAGGCGGATCAGCACGTCACCCTGCTCGGCCAACGCCGGCGCCCCCATCATCAGCACCCCTGCCGCAGCCACGCCCACCTTCAACATCGTCTTCATGCGTCTTGCCCCTTTTGACTTGGTGGGCGGCTTTTCGCGGCAAAGCCCGCGCAGCACTTTGATCTGGCGCAACAAACGCCTCCGGGCGATTGCGTATCGGGGTTGTTGCGTAACTGGCGGGATGAAGGGCTGGCGGCCGGGGCGCAGGCGCGCAAAGCTGCGGGCAAGCAAAGGGGAGGATGAACGATGGGCGCACTCACAGGCCGCGTGGCCTTCGTCACCGGGGCAGGCAGCGGCATCGGCCGCGCATCGGCCATCGCGCTTGCGGCCGAAGGCGCGATCGTGTTCGTGACCGACATCGATGCGCCGGGCGGCCGGGAAACAGTGGCGATGATCGAGAAGGCCGGCGGGCAGGCCACGTTCCGCGGCCAGGATGTGACCGAGGAAGCGCGCTGGGCCGAACTGGTGCAGCGCGTGATGGACCTTTATGGCCGGCTGGACGTGCTGGTGAACAATGCCGGCATCGGCACATCGGGCGCGATCACCGATGTGACGCTGGATCAGTGGAACCACCAGATGGCGGTGAACGTCACCAGCTGTTTCCTGGGCATCAAGCACGCGCTGCCGGCGATGCGCACACCGCGCCCCGATGGCCGGATTGGCGGCTCGATCATCAACATCTCGTCGGTGGCCGGGCTGGGCGGTTCGGCCGGCATGGCGGCCTATTGCGCCAGCAAGGGCGCCGTGCGGCTGATGACCAAGGCGGTGGCGATGGAATGTGCCGCCGCGCGCGATGGCATCCGCTGCAACAGCGTGCACCCCGGCATCATCGACACGCCGATCTGGCAGAAGCTGGACACTTCGGGCGCGCTGCAGGCTGCGGTGGATCCTGGCGCCAACGCACTCGATGTCAAACTGATCGGCGCCGGCGCCCCGGTGGGCCACCCCGGCCAGCCGGAAGACATCGCCGCCGGTGTGGTGTTCCTGGCCAGTGATGCCAGTCGCTACATGACCGGCGCCGAACTGGTGATCGACGGCGGCTGGACAGCGCACTGAGGGGTTTGCGGCCGCGCTTTATCCCGGCGTCACCCGCAGCACGCGGCCGTCCTTCTCGTCGGTGGTCACCCACAGCGCGCCATCGGGTGCCACCCGCACATCGCGGACACGCGCCGAAATGGTGGGGAAGATGCGCTGCTGCCCCAGCACCTTGCCATCCCGGTCCAGATCGATGCGGCGCACCTCGCGGTTGACCAGCGAGCCCACGATCAGATCGCCCTGCCAATCCAGCCACAGCGGGCCGCGATACACCGCCAGCCCCGATGGCGCGATCGACGGCACCCACACCACGCGGCCATCGATCATGCCATCATATCGCTTGAACGGGCTGATGGTGGCGCCGCTGTAATCCAGCCCGAAGGTGGCCACCGGCCAGCCATAATTGCCGCCCTTGACGATCAGGTTCACCTCGTCCCCGCCGCGCGGGCCATGTTCATGCGCCCACAGCCGGCCGGTGGCGGGATCAAGCGCCAACCCCTGCGGATTGCGGTGACCATAGCTCCAGACATAGGGCCCCATGCCGCCGCCCTTGCGGCCGACGAAGGGATTGCTGGCCAGCGGCTTGCCATCGGCGGTCATGCGCAGGATCTTGCCCAAGCCCGAGGAGAGCTTCTGCGCCGCCTCGCGATAATCGAAGCCATCGCCGGTGGTCATCACCAGGCTGCCATCGGGCAGGAAGGCCATGCGGCCGCCATAATGCACCGGCGTGTCCTTGGTGGGTGCCACCTGGAAGATGGTTTCCACATCGGCCAGCCTGTCACCGTCCAGCCGGGCACGCACGATGCGGGTGAAATTGGCCGCCTTGGTACCGGCCGCCATCGACAGATAGAGCACCCGGTTCACGGCAAACTGCGGGTGCAGGAGCACATCGAACAGGCCGCCCTGGCTGCGGGCATAGACTGGCGGCACGCCGGCAATGGCGATCGGCGCGCTGCCGGGCGGTATCCGCAGCAGCCGGCCGCCGCGCTCCGTCACCAGAACGCCCTCGCTGCCGGGCAGGAAGGCGACGCTCCACGGGTGATCCAACCCGCTGGCGATGGTTTGCACCCGTTCGGCCCGCGCCGGAATGGCGGCAGTTGCCACCAGAGCAAGACTTATTAACAGCTTTTTCACGGGTATTGCCAATTTGTGCCCCTTAAGGCCTTCCCAGCCGAATCAGAGATGCGGTAATAGACCTTAACAGACCAAAGAGACCTTAACAGGCAGGGTCGCGAGGATGATAAAGATGAAAGACGTGCTGCGCACCGCCCCGGCCTGGTCGGCCGCCGTGCTCGTCACCACGATCGTCGCCTCGATGGTGCAGAGCTGGCAGGTGCAGGCCCGCATCAGCAGCCTGGGGGTGAGCATACCGCCGGCGCTGGCCGCCGAAACCGCCTGGCGCGATTTCACCGGGCTGGCCGTGCCGCTGATGCTGGTGTTCGGCCTGGCGCTGCTGCTGGGCTTTGCGCTGGCTGGCTGGCTGCGGGCGCGGACGCCGCGCCTTGCCCCGCTGGCCTGGCCGCTGGCCGGCTTTGGCGCCATCGCCGCCACGTTGGCGCTGATGCAGTTCAGCATGGAGATCACGCCGCTGGCCGGCGCCCGCGGCACCGATGGCTTCCTGCTGTTCTGCGCAGCCGGCGGGCTCGGCGGGCTCGTCTACGCCTGGTTGCGGCCGCAATAATCCATCATCACGGCACTTGTGTTGCCGTAAAGCCACACCATATCCTCCGCTGAACAGGAGGAATGGCCGCAATGAACCTCGAGAAATTCACCGACCGCGCCAAGGGTTTCCTGCAATCGGCGCAGACCGTGGCGATCCGCAACAGCCACCAGCGCATCGCGCCCGAACATCTTCTGAAGGCGCTGCTGGAAGATGATCAGGGGCTGGCCTCAGGCCTGATCAAGGCGGCGGGCGGCACGCCGGCGACCGCGCTGCAGCTCACCGATCAGGCGCTGGCCAAGATCGCGCAGGTGTCGGGCAGCGGCGCGCAATCGCTGAGCTGGGACAATGACACGGTGCGCGTGCTCGACAGTGCCGAGCAGATCGCCACCAAGGCGAACGACAGCTTCGTGACCGTGGAGCGCCTGCTGGTGGCGCTGGCGCTGGCGACCACCACCGAAGCCGGCAAGGCGCTGAAGGGTGCCGGCGTCACCCCACAGGCGCTGAACGATGCCATCAACAGCGTGCGCAAGGGCCGCACCGCCGACAGCGCCGGCGCCGAAGACCAGTTCGACGCGCTGAAGAAATATGCCCGCGACCTGACGGAGGCGGCCCGCGCCGGCAAGCTGGACCCGGTGATCGGCCGCGACGAGGAAATCCGCAGGACGATCCAGGTGCTGGCGCGGCGCACCAAGAACAACCCGGTGCTGATTGGCGAGCCCGGCGTGGGCAAGACGGCGATTGCCGAAGGCCTGGCGCTGCGCATTGCCAATGGCGATGTACCCGATGGCCTGAAGGACAAGCGCCTGATGGCACTGGACATGGGCGCGCTGATCGCTGGCGCCAAATATCGCGGCGAATTCGAGGAGCGGCTGAAGGGCGTGCTCGATGAAGTGCGCGGTGAGGGTGCCGATGTGGTGCTGTTCATCGACGAGATGCACACGCTGGTGGGCGCCGGCAAGGCCGATGGCGCCATGGACGCATCGAACCTGCTGAAGCCCGCGCTGGCCCGCGGCGAACTGCACTGCATCGGCGCCACCACGCTGGATGAATACCGGAAATATGTGGAGAAGGACGCCGCGCTGGAACGCCGCTTCCAGCCGGTGATGGTGGGCGAGCCGACGGTGGAGGACACCATCTCCATCCTGCGCGGCCTGAAGGAAAAATACGAGCTGCACCACGGCGTGCGC
>JALOSK010000247.1 GCA_025458465.1 Sandarakinorhabdus sp.
ACGATGGCCACGGGTCCATCATGGCTGACCAAAACGACATCTTCGCTCATCGGCACCTCCCTTGGTGCCCGTTGTAACCGTTTGGCTGCCGGCCAGAGACTGGGATTGCCAACAGGTTATTTCGCGCGCCGCAGGATCACATAGAAAGCGCCGCCGCCGCCGTGACGCGGGTGGGCGGCGCGCACGCTGGCCACGGCGCTGCGCATGTCGGGCCGTTCCAGCCAGTGCATCAGTTCGGTGCGGATGCGCGCCGGCCGATCGGGCCGCCCCTTGCCGGTGATCACCAGCAGCACGCGCGTGCCATCACCGGCGTGGATGGCGGCCAGAAGGCGGGCGTGGGCATCGGCAACACTGTGCCCGTGCAGATCGATGACGCGATCCGGCACCACCCGCCCGCGGCTGATCTGCCGATCCCATGTGCCGTCCAGCGGTGCGCCAAGCGGGTGCACTGGCGCGCCAGCCTTTGGTGACACCGGTTTGGCGGCGGGGCGCGGTGCGGCTTTTGCTGGTGCGGCCGGTTCGGGCGCCGCGGTCACAGCTGTGGCGGCCACGGGCGCCGGTGGCGTCCGTTTGCCGGGCAAGGGCTTAACGCTGGCGGCGACGCGCGCCCACAGGGCCCGTTCATGGGCGCTGAGGCGGCGCATCTTTGATCAGATTGAGGCGCCGGGCGGCGGTGCGGGGAATGAGCAGGACAAGCGTGGCGGGAGAGGATTGCGCCCCTGCATCGGCAGCGGCCTCTGCCCCCGGCCCCAGGAACAGATCGATGCGGTTGGCGCCCTTGATGGCGCCGCCGGTGTCCTGCGCCACCATCAGGGCCGTGAACTGCTGCCCACGGCGGGTGAGGGTGGTTTCGACCAGCAACGGCGCCCCCAGTGGAATGAACGCCGGATCGGCCGCAACCGAAATGCGCGGCGTCACGGCCACACCCATCGCGCCGATCGGGCCATCGCCCTTCAGTTCGCGGAAGAAGATCTTGGATGGATTGGCATTCAAGATGGCCGGCGCCTCATCGGGGTGGCTGCGCAGCCAGGCCAGGATTTCCGCCATGCCGGCCTTGCCGCGTTCCAGCTTGCCCTGTTCGATCAGCAGCCGGCCGATCGCGACATAGTCGCGCCCATTCTGGCCATCGTAACCGATGCGCATCACCCGCCCATCAGGCAGGCGCAAGCGGCCACTGCCTTGGATTTCAAGGAAGAACGCCTCGTAGGGATCGGCAGCATAGGCCAGTTCCAGGCGCTTGCCGGCCAGCGCCGCATCCATGTCGGCGCGGGTCGCATAGGGCACCAGGCGGTTGCCCTGCACCCGGCCGCGCACGGTGCGGCCCTTCAGGCTGGCGGCAAAATCGCCCAGCGGCACGTCGATGAGATCGGGCGGCCGGCGATAGAGCGGCACCGTGTAGCCGGGCTGGCGGCGCAGGCTGGCGGCAATTTCGGGCTCGTAATAGCCGGTGGCGAACCCCGTGCCGCCGCTCACGGCAACGCCAACCAGTTGGGTATGGAAAAAACCGTCCTCCTCGCCGGGCGCTACGGCCGCGGCGGCGGTGCAGGCACCCTGCCAGTCGGCCGGCACGGTCAGGCCCGAAAGATCCTCGCGGCGGAGCAGCGCCGGGCAGGAATTGCGGAAGGCGGCCAGCGCCTCGGCCGCCCCGGGCAACGGGCCAATCGGTGGCAGCGGAACGGCCGTCACGCCGGCATCCAGCGCGCGCGTCGCCAACCTTGGTGTCGGAGGCTGGGCTGGCGCGGTGGTGCCGGGCGTGGTGGTGCCGGGCGTGGTGGTGTCGGGCGTGGTGGGGGCAGGCGGCGCAATGGCAGGCCGTTCAGGCCGCCCGGCGCAGGCCGCGAGCAGCAGCAGGGCAGCCAGCGAAATGAAACGGCGCATGGCTGCCCGGGCGCGATCAGCCGTGGTCGGGCGGCAGATCGGCGCTGTCATCCTCGTTGTCGGTGGCGATCAGCACCCACGCCGGATCGGCGTTGCCAGCCAGCCGGCTGAACGTCCACAGGTCGCGCGTCTGCGTCTCACCATCGGCCGTGTTGATGCGCGCCACGAAGCGCACGGTGATTTCCACCATCTGGCCCACCAGGGCGGCGCCATGCAGCGTTGCGCTTTCGATGCCAATCAGGCTGTTCGGCAAGGCAGCGCCATCACGGGCCGTCACCGCCGCACCCAGATTGTCGAGAATCTCGTCGGACGCGAGGCCGGTCAGGCCCTTCAGATCGCCGGCCCAGAAGGCTTCCAGCACCATCTGGTAGACGCTGCGCGCGCCGTCCAGAAAACGATCAGGCACAAAGCCGGCATCGGCATCGGCAATATCTTCCAGCGCGGCGCGCAGGCTGCTGTCCGTGCCGGGTGGCAGGATCAATTCGCCACGCGCCGGCCGTTCGGCCTCACGGCGCGGCGGCGCGGTCACTTCGGCCGGCGCCCGGAAGCTTTCACCGATGGGGCGTTCCTGGCCGGTGCGCTTGCCCAAAACGGAAACCAGGCGCAGACCGATGAAGGCGGCCAGCATCGCCAGCAGCACGATCTCGACCCAGGCATTCCCGTCGGACATCAACATTCCCCGGCCATCATCGACGATGGCAAATCCACATCACAACCTGGCAGCGCACCATGGCCGCCCGGCAAGCCGCGCACGATACGGGAATCACCCCGCAAAACGGCTGCTTATCGGCAACAATCGGCTTTTACCGTCACGAATGCAAGGCTGTGCGGCAATGACGGCGGTTTCCGGGTTCAACGCTGCATGTTGGCGGCGATGGCAGCGGCAAGTTCCTTCACCAGCTTTGCCGCCACCACCGCGGTCATGCCGTTGATGTCGCGCGTCGGGTTCATTTCCACCACGTCACCGCCAATGATCGGCACGTCCAGGTCCAGCAGGATGTTGATGATCTGCCGCACGCTCATGCCGCCCGGTTCATGGTGCGACACGCCGGGAGCAAAGGCCGGGTCCAGCGCATCCAGATCGATGCTCACATACAGCGGGCGTTCGAACTTCGGGCGCCAGCCATCGTGCAGGTGGCGCGCCTCGATGATCTCCACGCCAAAGCGCGCGGCCTGTTCGCGGCAATGGCGATTGAGCGTGCGGATGCCAACCTGCACGAGTCGCTGCGCATGCCCACCCTCCATGATGCGCGCGAACGGCGAGGCGTGGGAGCGGCGGTCGCCATCCAGTTCGTCATAGAGATCGGGATGGGCATCGAAGTGCAGTATGTCGAACGCACCGTGGCGCGCGGCCAGGGTTTCGACCACGGGAAAGCTGATGGCATGATCGCCGCCCAGGGCAATCACCGGCCCGGAACAGGCGGCAACGGCGGCGCGGATGCGATCATCGTCGCCCACGTCCTCCTGCAGGCCAATGTCGCCCCGATCGTCCAGCAGGAAATCGAGGCCGATTTCCGTGCCACGTTCGCTGGCGCTGTTGCCGTGCGAACTGGCAAGGGCCGCGCGAATGGCAGCGGGCGCAAGGGCCGGGCCGCGCAGGAAGCTGCTGTGCTGATCGGTGGGCAGGCCAATCAGGGTAATGGTGGGCAACATGGTTCGCCTTGGCACCGGAACGAAAAGGCCCGCGCCAGAGCGCGGGGTTGGCGGTCGGCCGTGCGCTGGCGGCCACGAAATCACAGCCGCCAGAGCGCGGGGTTGGCGGTCGGCCGTGCGCTGGCGGCCAC
>JALOSK010000248.1 GCA_025458465.1 Sandarakinorhabdus sp.
GGCCTGGTCATCCAGCCGGTGACGCTGGCCTACACCCGGGTGAACGGCCTGCCGGTGACGCGCCGGCAACTGCCCGATCTGGCCTGGGTGGGCGATACCGAACTGGCGCCGCACGCCGCCGGTTTCATCGGCCTTGGCCGGGTCACAGCCGACATCCTGTTCCACGCGCCCATCGATCCGGCCGGCTTTCCGGATCGCAAGGCACTGGCCCGCCATTGCCACCAGACCATCCTTGCCGGCTATCGCGGCCTGATGCGGGGTGAGGCAATTGTTGACGGATGACCACCGCCGGCAAACCGGTTATGGAAGCGAAAACCAGCCGGAGCCGGATTCCCACGTGACGTCGTCCACCCCCCAGCCTGAGCAGCCCGATCGGGCCAGGCGCTATCACGTCAAGTCCTTCGGCTGCCAGATGAACGTCTATGACAGCGAGCGCATGGGCGATCTGCTGTCGGCGCAGGGCATGGAGGCTGTCTCCACCCCGGACGAGGCAGACGTGGTGGTGCTGAACACCTGCCACATCCGCGAAAAGGCCGCCGAGAAACTCTATTCCGATATCGGCCGCCTGCGCCAGCCGCGCGCCGATGGCAGCCGGCCCACCATCGTGGCCGCCGGCTGTGTCGCCCAGGCGGAAGGCGCCGAGATTGCCGCGCGCGCTCCGGCCGTGGACGTGATCGTGGGGCCACTGGCCTATCACCGGCTGCCCGACCTGTTGAAAGAAGCGCAGACCGGCCGCGCCATCGATACCGACATGCCCGCAGTGCCCAAGTTCGACGCGCTGCCGGCACGCCGCGTGACGCAGGCGTCGGCCTTCCTGACGGTGCAGGAAGGTTGTGACAAGTTCTGCACCTTCTGCGTGGTACCCTACACGCGCGGGCCGGAAACCAGCCGCCCGGCCGCCGACCTGATTGCCGAGGCGCAGGCGCTGGTGGCGCGCGGGGTGAAGGAGATCACGCTGCTCGGCCAGAACGTGAACGCCTATCATGGCGGCCTCACGCTCGCCGGCCTGATCCGCGAACTGGCGGCCATCGATGGGCTGGAACGCATCCGCTATACGACCAGCCACCCGCGCGACATGAGCGATGATCTGCTCGCCGCCCACGCCGAAGTGGAAAAACTGATGCCCTATCTGCACCTGCCGGTGCAGTCCGGCTCCAGCCGCGTCCTCAAGGCCATGAACCGGGCACACACGCGCGAATCCTATCTCGCCACGCTGGCGCAACTGCGCGCGGTGCGGCCCGATATTGCATTGTCCGGCGATTTCATCGTCGGTTTCCCCGGCGAGACGGAGGCCGATTTCGCAGACACGCTGTCGATCGTCCGCGAGGTGCAATACGCCGCTGCCTACAGCTTCAAATACAGCATCCGCCCCGGCACGCCGGCCGCCTCCATGGCCGATCAGGTGCCGGAAGCGGTGAAGGATGAACGGCTCGCCCGCCTGCAGGCGGCGATCACCGAAGGCAGCCTGGCCTTCAACAACAGCACCATCGGCCGCCGCTGCAAGGTGCTGCTGGAACGGCCGGGCCGCAAGCCGGGGCAGCTGATCGGCAAGACGCCGTGGCTGCAATCGGCTGTGGTCTCGATCCCCGGCGCCGTCATCGGCGATATCGTCGAGGTCGAGATTGTCGGCGCCATGCCGAACAGTGTGGAGGCCGTGCCGGTCAACCATCCAGCCAGGGAAAGCGCAGCCGCCTGATGTCGAAAAAGCCCCAGCGCGGCGGGATCGCCGCCACCGATCGCGTCAAGCTGGAGATCGCCTTCGACAAGGTCCAGCTGCTGGGGCCGCTGTTCGGGCAATATGATCAGAATCTGATCGCGCTCGAAGGCCAGTTGGGCGTCTATATCAGCGCGCGCGGCAACCGCGTGGTGGTGGAAGGCGAGGCCGATGCCGCCGCCCGCGCCCGCGATGTGCTGGCCGGGCTCTACAACCGCCTGCTGAAGGGCGAACAGATCGACACTGGCGATGTGGTGGGGGCGGTGGCCATCGCGTCAGACCCGTCACTCGATGGGCTGGTGCACGCCGAAACCGGCACCGCGCCCACCGCCGCCATCCGCACCCGCCGCAAGACCATCGTCGCGCGGTCGCCCACGCAGGTGCGCTATATCGAGGCGCTGGGCAGCTCCGATGTGATCTTTGCCCTCGGCCCAGCCGGCACCGGCAAGACCTATCTCGCCGTCGCGCAGGCGGTATCGCAGCTGATTTCCGGTTCGGTGGACCGGCTGATCCTGTCCCGTCCCGCGGTCGAAGCCGGGGAACGGCTGGGCTTCCTGCCTGGCGACATGAAGGAAAAGGTCGATCCCTATCTGCGCCCGCTCTACGACGCGCTGTACGACATGCTGCCCGCCGAGCAGGTGGAACGCCGGCTGGCATCGGGCGAGATCGAGATTGCACCGCTGGCCTTCATGCGCGGCCGCACGCTCGCCCACGCCTTCATCATCCTTGATGAAGCGCAGAACACCACGCCGCTGCAGATGAAGATGTTCCTCACCCGCTTTGGCGAACGCAGCCGCATGGTGATCTGCGGCGATCCCAACCAGGTCGATCTGCCGACGCCGGGCGCATCGGGCCTTGCCGATGCCGTCAAGCGGCTGGAAGGCATTGAAGGTATCAGCACGCTGCGCTTTTCCTCGAAGGAAGTTGTGCGTCACCCGATCGTGGGCCGCATTGTCGATGCCTATGAAGGGCCACAGAAAGATCTGGCGAAGGACGCCTGATGCTGGTGGTTGAAACCGATATTGTTGCCGGCGGCTGGCCAACCGATCTGGATTGGCCGGCATTGGCCCGCGCTGCCGTTGCGGCCGCGCTGGCGCAAACGCCGCACGCCGAACTGGCCGCTGCGCCAATGGCGGTGGAGGTGGCGGTGCGGCTGACCGACGATGCCGAAGTGCACGGCCTCAACCGCCAGTATCGCGCCAAGGACAAGCCGACCAACATCCTCTCCTTTCCGATGCTGGCGCCAGACATGCTGGTGGGCCTTGCCAACAGCGATGATGGTGAGGTGTTGCTGGGCGATCTGGTGATGGCCCACGCCACCGTTGCCGCCGAAGCCGAGGCCAAGGGCTGGCCGCTGGCGGCCTATTGCCAGCATCTGATTGTGCACGGCACCCTGCACCTGCTAGCCTATGATCACGAGATTGGTGAGGTGGAGGCCAACCACATGGAAGCGCTGGAACGCGCCGCCTGCGTGGCCCTCCACCTGCCCGACCCGTACGAAGGATGAAGACCGACCATGCCCGAGGGCGACAGTAGCAGCGGCGAAAGCCAGGGACGTGAGAATCCGGCTCGATTGCGCAGCGGCCGCTGGCTGCGGCCGCTGAGGAATCTGTTCGGCCGCAACGCCGAACCCACGCTCCGCGAAAGCCTGGAAGAGGCGATCGACGAAGCCGAGGCCGAAGGCGACACCACCCAGCCAGGCGATACCGGCGCCGATCTCGGCCCGGTGGAACGCGCCATGCTGCGCAACATGCTGCACCTGGGTGAGGCGACCGCCGGCGACATCGCGGTGCCACGCAGCGACATGATCAGCTTCGATGCCGATGCCGGCTTTGCCGCGCTGGTGGAACTGTTCCGCGACGCCGGCCACAGCCGCATTCCCGTCTGGCGCGGCGACCGCGACAACATCATCGGCATGGTCCACGTGAAGGATGTGCCATGCGCATCGTCGATCTGCTCGCCCGCATGCGCGCCGGACGCACCCACATGGCCATCATCATCGATGAATATGGTGGTTGCGATGGTCTCCTCACCATCGAGGACCTTGTCGAGGAAATCGTTGGCGACATCGAGGACGAGCACGACGAAGCCGAAGCCGCGCTCATCCAGTCCGTGGGCGACCGCCTGTGGGAAGCCGACGCCCGGCTGCCCATCACCGAACTGGAAGAAACCCTGGGCGGCAGCCTTGCCGAAGACGTGGGCGAGGATGTGGACACGCTGGGTGGCCTCGTTTTCATGCTTGCCGGCCGCGTGCCGGCACCCGGCGAACATGTCGACCACCCCGCCGGCTGGCGCATCGAAGTGATCGACGGCGACCCCCGCATGGTGAAGCGGTTGCGAATTCAGCCGGCGGCCTGAGGCCGTTTACCCTCTGCTGCCGAACAGGGCGCTGCCCACCCGCACCACGGTCGACCCCAGCAGGGCCGCCGTCTCGTAATCGCTCGACATGCCCATGGAGAGGCCGGGAAGCCCAAGTCGCCGCGCGTGTTCGGCCAGCAGCGCAAAATAGGGCGCGGGTTCCACGGCTGCGGGAGGCACGCACATCAGGCCCACGATGCTGAG
>JALOSK010000249.1 GCA_025458465.1 Sandarakinorhabdus sp.
TCGCGGGCCGATGGGAAGGTGGCCCAGTGCGGGAAGGCCACGATGTTCCAGCGGTTGCTGGGCCCGATGGAGGCGCCCAGCACGCCGGTGGTCTCAAAGCGCCGGTTGCCCACGTCCAGCCAGCCCTGCGGCGCTGCCATCGTGCCCGATACGCCCACTTGCAGCCATTGGCGCTGTGTCTGCTCCACCGAACCGGCATCGCCCCAGTACAGCCGCGGATGGGCACCGAAGATGTTGAGTCCGGTCAACAGCAGGAACAGGATGGCCAGCGCCGTTGTCCAGTGGGCGATGCGCACCGGCAGGCTGTGCCGCAACACCCGGCGGCGGCCCGTATCAGGGCGCATCGAGCGTGCAGCCATATTCCGGATCGAACCGCGCGGTGCGTTTGGCCAGCAGCGGCACCCGGGCGGTGATGCTGCGGCTGGCGCTGTCTTCCGTCACCTCGACGATTTCGGTGCCGGGTTCGCGATCGCCTTCGCAGCTCCCCATGTCCCGCCCGCCCACGAACCGGCAGGAACAGACAACATGGGCGATGTAGCCGGTGGCCAGCTGTGCCTGCCGGCCGGTGCTGGAATATCTGAGGCCCAGCCAGCCGCCGGCGGCCAGACACAGGGCCAGAACCGGGCCCCAGACCAGCCAGCGCCGCCAGCGCGGGCGGCCATTTGGGGCAGATGGGTCAAGCGTCTCACTTGCCAGCATGGGGGCAGGGCCTTTAGCAGGGAGGATGATGCATAGGTGCAGGAAGCCGATGGCGCTCGCAAGCCTGTTGCTGGCTGTTTTGCCGGCCGCGGCTGCGTGCGCGCAGGCGGCGGCCACGGCGCCTGCGGCGGCGCCGGCGCGCATTCCGGCCGCGGCTGCCGCTTCTGCCCTGCCGGCCGCCGATGCCTTCTTCACCGATCCTGCCCTGAAGGACACCCGCGCGCTGGTCGTTCTGCAGGATGGCCGCCGGATCTACGAACGCTATGGCACCGGGATCGGGCCGGGCACCCGGCTGGTCAGCTGGTCGATGGCGAAATCCATCACCTCCACCCTGATCGGCGAACTGGTGGCCGATGGCCGGCTGGAGCTGGACACGCCGGCCCCGGTGCCGGAATGGCAGCGCGATGCGGCCGATCCGCGCGCCAGGGTGACGCTGCGCCAGCTGTTGCACATGGCATCGGGCGTGAAGCACACGGAAACCGGGCCGGACCCGGAAAAATCGGACACCAATCGCGCGCTGTTCGCCGATACCTCGGCCGATATCTACAACACGCTGACAACGCACATATTGGCGCGCATCGTTGCCGACGCGCTGGTGGGCCCCGCTGCCAAGCCGGACGCCCGTCGCCGCGCCGTGCGCGCCTTCATCACCGAACGGCTGGCGCAGCCGGCCGGCATGGCCAGCCTGCTGTGCGAATTCGATCCCGCCGGCAACCTGCTGGGCGGCTCGCTCTGCCATGCCACCGCGCGCGACTGGGCGGCCTTCGGGCAGATGTATCTTGATGGCGGCGTGGTGGCCGGGGTGCAGGTGGTGCGCCCTGATTGGGTGCAGTTCGTGCGCACGCCGTCTCCGGCCAATCCCGGTTACGGCGGGCAGTTCTGGCTGAACCGCAAGCCGGCCAATGGCAAGGATGAAGCCCTGTTCTGGCGCAAGGGGCCGCCCGATGCCTATGCCGCCATCGGCCATCTGGGCCAATATGTGATCGTGGTGCCATCACGGCGTCTGGTGGTGGTGCGGCTGGGCAAGACGCAGGATGATGATCTGCAGCCGGTGCGCGATGCGCTGGCGCGGCTGGTGAACGAAGTCCCGCCTGCCCAAGCCAAGGTGGCGACGCCGTGAGCACGCCCGATTACCGCCTGATCGACATCCGTCTGGACGAGCGCACCATCCTGTGGCGCAACGCCGATATCGAGCAGGAACGCCGCGTTGCCATCTTCGATCTGCTGGAAGGCAATGAATTCAAGCCCATCGCTGCCGCCGAGGCTGGTCACCACGGCCCCTACAAGCTGCTGCTGGGCGTGGAGGATGGCCGGCTGGACGTGACCGTATCGAACGGCGACGACGTGCAGGTTGACGCCTTCCAGCTGGCCTTGAGCCCCTTCCGCCGCACGATCCGCGAATATTTCGCCATCTGCGACAGCTATTATCAGGCCATCCGCCAATCGAGCCCGCAACAGATTGAAACCATCGACATGGCGCGGCGCGGCATCCACAACGACGCGGCGGAGTTGCTGAAGGAACGGCTGGAGGCCCGCGCGCTGGTCGATTTCGACACCGCGCGCCGGCTGTTCACCCTCATCTGCGTGCTGCATATCAAGGGGCATTAATGTCGATATTGTCAGACCGCTGGATCCGCGAGCAGGCCCAATCCACGGGCATGATCGAGCCCTTCGTGGAGCGTCAGACGCGTGACGGCTGCATTTCCTATGGCTTGTCGAGCTATGGCTATGATGCGCGGGTGGCCGACGAGTTCAAGATCTTCACCAACGTCGATTCGGCGGTGGTCGATCCCAAGAACTTCAGCTCCAACAGCTTTGTCGACCGCAAGACCGATGTGTGCGTGATCCCGCCGAACAGCTTTGCGCTGGCGCGCACGGTCGAATATTTCCGCATCCCGCGCGACGTGCTGGTGATCTGCCTGGGCAAGTCCACCTATGCGCGCTGCGGCATCATCGTGAACGTCACCCCGCTGGAACCCGGCTGGGAAGGCCATGTCACGCTGGAATTTTCGTTGCCGCGGCTTTGAAATGCGGCTGTAATCATGGCGCTGCCCTGATGCCGCCGGGGCTGGCGCCCGGCGGCATTGCCGTCTAACGCCGCTCTGGTGACCGCTCCCGCCCCTTCCGAAACCCGCAACGGCTTCCTGGCCGGCATGGGTGCCTATCTCATATGGGGCCTGATGCCCTTCTATCTGCGGCTGCTGCAGGGCGTGCCGGCGCTTGATGTGCTGGCGCACCGCATCGTGTGGACGGTGCTGCTGGTCGTGCTGCTGATCGCCGGGCTGAAGGGGTGGGACCGGGTGCGCGCGGCCCTGCGCCAGCCGCGCCTGATGCTGTTGCTGCTCGCGTCTTCGGTGTGCATCGCCATCAACTGGCTGGTCTATACCTGGGCGATCCTGGCCGGCCATGCCATCGACACCTCGCTGGGCTATTTCATCAATCCGCTGGTTTCGGTGCTGTTCGGCGTTGCCTTGCTGGGCGAACGGCTGTCGCGTCTGCAGTGGGTGGCGGTGGCGCTCGCCGCGCTGGGGGTGGCGCTGCTCACCATCGAGCGTGGCGCCCTGCCGATGGTCAGCCTTGCGCTGGCCTTCTCGTTCGGCATCTATGGCCTGATCCGCAAGCAGGCGGCGGTGGAGGCACCCACCGGGCTGTTCATCGAAACGCTGATGCTGGCGCCGCTTGCCATGTTGTGGATCGCCTTCACCCCGCAGGGCTTCACCGGCTGGCCGGCGCCAACGCTGGTCACCCTGGCACTTGGCGGCGTGGTGACGGCCGTGCCGCTGATCCTGTTCGGCGTGGCGGCGCGGCGGCTGAAACTCTCCACGCTGGGCCTGATGCAGTATCTGGCGCCCACCATGGTGCTGCTGGAAGCGGTGCTGCTGTTTGGCGAGGTGCTTGATCCGGCCCGGCTGGCGGCCTTCTGCTGCATCTGGGCCGGCCTTGTCGTCTATTCCCTGTCATTGCGCAGGCCAGTGGCGCCGGGGCCCGCGACGCGCTAAAGCCTGCCCATGGACAGGACCGTCATCCGCGGGGGCCAGCCGCTCAAGGGCCGCATCCAGATTTCCGGCGCCAAGAACGCCGCGCTCACGCTGATGCCGTGCGCGCTGCTCACCGATGAGCCGCTGACGCTCAGGAACCTGCCGCGGCTGGCCGATATCGACACGTTCGGGCACCTGCTGAACAACCACGGACTGTCCACCACCATCGAAGGCACCAGCCCGGATGAATTCGGCCGGGTGATGACCATCCGCGCCAACCGCATCACCTCCACCGTTGCCCCCTATGACATCGTGCGCAAGATGCGCGCCTCCATCCTGGTGCTGGGGCCGCTGCTGGCCCGCGCCGGTGAAGCCACCGTGTCGCTGCCCGGCGGCTGCGCCATCGGCAACCGCCCGATCGACCTGCACCTGAAGGCGCTGGAACATCTGGGCGCCGAGATCGAACTGGCCGCGGGTTATGTGAAGGCCACCGCGCCCAAGGGCGGCCTGCCGGGTGGCCGCTATGTGTTCCCGATCGTTTCGGTGGGTGCCACCGAAAATGCCGTGATGGCCGCCGTGCTGGCGCGGGGCACATCGGTGCTGGAAAATGTCGCGCGCGAGCCGGAGATCGTCGATCTGTGCAATTGCCTTGTGGCGATGGGCGCGAAGATCGACGGCATCGGCACCGAAAAGCTGACCATCACCGGCGTCAGGGATCTGCACGGCGCCACCTATGCCGTGATGCCGGATCGGATCGAAGCCGGCAGCTATGCGTGCGCCGCCGCCATCACCGGCGGCGAGGTGGAGCTGGTCGGCGCCTCGGCGGATGACCTTGGTTCCACGCTCGAATCGCTGCACGAGGCCGGCATCGAGACGCAGGACACGGCAGACGGCATCATCGTCAGGCGCACCGGCGAGATGAAGGGCATCAACGTCTCCACTGCGCCCTATCCCGGTTTCGCCACCGACATGCAGGCGCAGTTCATGGCCATGCTGACGGTCGCGGACGGGGCTTCGTTGCTGACCGAAACCATCTTCGAGAACCGCTTCATGCACGTGCCCGAACTGGCGCGCATGGGCGCCGACATCACGGTGCGCGGCCGCAGCGCCGTGGTGCGCGGCGTCGACGGCCTGACCGGCGCGCAGGTGATGGCGACCGATCTGCGCGCCTCGATGAGCCTGGTGCTGGCCGGGCTGGCTGCCAGGGGCGAGACCACGGTGAGCCGCGTCTATCACCTTGATCGCGGATACGAGCGCCTGGAAGAGAAATTGCAGGCCGTGGGCGCCGACATCGAGCGGGTTGGCGATGGCTGATCGGCTGGCGCTCCTTGGCCAGGAGCCGGACGACATCGCCACCTTCTCGGCGCTGCTGCAGGATGCGACGCTGCGGCTGGCCGATGTGGGTTATGATCGCAAGGCGCGGCGGCTGGCGCTGCTGATCAACCGCTATCGCCGCGAAGTGGCTGCACCATCGCGCATCCGGTGCGCCTTTCGCGCGGAAGCGGTTGAAGCGGTGCAGCGCGCTGGCTGGCCCGCCGACCCCGAAGCCGTCACCGTCATCCTGTCGCTGGCGCTGGAAGGGGACTGGCTGGTGATCACCTGCGCTGCCGGGATCGCCCTGCGCGCGAAGCTGGAAGTGATCGATCTGGTGCTGGAAGACATGGGCGAGGCGTGGGCCACCACCCGCGTGCCCGATCACGGCTGAGCGCGCCGGCTCCACAGCCGCAGCACAATCGTCGCCACTACCGATTTCACGCCTGCGCCAGGCAACAGCACCGCCAGCGCCGCAATGTCTCCGCCGCGCAGGGCAACACCCAAACCGCCCAGCACCAGCAGCAGCGCATGGGCTGCCAGCATCAGCAGCAGCGTCTGCCGCCAGCCCCAACCCGGCTGCCAGCGCATCGCCAGCCGCGCCGCCAGCGGCAGGGCGATCAGGAAGCCGGCGCTGTATCCGCCCATCGCCAGATAACCGCCGTTCATGCCCGCCAGCACCGGCAGGCCCAGCGCCGCCAGCCCCAGCCAGGCCAGAACGCCGGCCACGCCCGCCGTGCCGGCCAGTGCGCCGGCGAGGCAGACGATCAGGGATTGCAGGGTGACTGGAACAGGCCCGACATCGAACGATACGGGCGCGGCGAGGCAGAGCAGGGCCGTGGTTGCCAGCCCGCCGGCCAGCGGTGACAGCAGGCGCGGCTGTGGTGCGGCCATCAGTTGCCGGCGGAAACCGCGCCGGTCTTCTTCATCGCGCCGGCGACTTCCGGCGGCATGTAGCTTTCATCATGCTTGGCCAGGATGGTATCGGCCTTGAACTGGCCGGTGGCCGGATCGATCCGGCCTTCGGCGATCACGCCCTGCCCTTCGCGAAACAGATCGGGCAGGATGCCGGTGTAGGTGACGGGCACGGTGCTCGCCATGTCGGTGACGACAAAACGAATGGTGGCGCCATC
>JALOSK010000250.1 GCA_025458465.1 Sandarakinorhabdus sp.
GCTGATCGCGCTGTCCCGCAGCGAGGGCATCAACCAGGCCGCGCTGGCCGATCGGCTGGAGGTGGAAACCATCACCGTGGCGCGCATGGTGGACCGGCTTCAGGAGGCTGGCCTGGTGGAACGCCGCGCCGATCCGGCAGACCGGCGGGCGTGGCGGTTGTTCCTCACTGCCCGCGCCCGCCCCTTGTTGACGGAACTGCAGGCCGTGGCCGCCGAGGTGCGGGGCGAGATGCTGGCCGGGCTTGCGGCGCCGGAACAGGCACAGTTGCAGGCGCTGCTGCTGCGCGTTCGCGCCAATCTTTCGGCACGGGAGGAGTGAGGCGATGAACGCGCGTGTCGATCCCGCCGCGATAGACCCCAAGGTGTTGCCGCCGCGCTGGCGCACCCGCGCGCTGATGCTGTCGGTGCCGCTGCTGGTGGCGGCGGCCGGCCTGTGGCTGTGGCTTGCGGGCCAGGGCAAGGTGAGCACCGACAACGCCTATGTGCGCGTGGACAAGGTGGCGATTTCCAGCGACGTGTCGGGCCGGGTCGCCGAAGTGCTGGTGGCGGAGAACATGCCGGTGAAGCGCGGGCAACTGCTGATCCGCATCGCGCCCCTGCCCTTCCAGATCGCCCTGAACGAAGCGGAGGCGCAGCTGGCCTCGGCCCGGTTGCAGGTGCGCCAGCTGAAAAGCGGCACCGGTGGCAGCGCCGCCGACGTGGCCGGCAAGCGCGAGGCGCTGACGCTGGCCCAGGCCGAACTGGCGCGGCAGCGGCAGCTGCTGGAACGGGGCTTTGCCACCCGGGCCCGGCTGCAGCAGGCCGAATATGATGCCGCCAATGCCCGGGCCGAGCTCAATCGCGCGCTGGCCGATGATGCCAGCGCCCGTCAGGCTGCCGGCAGCAGCATCGACGTGGAATCGCATCCGCTGGTGCTCGCCGCCAAGGCCACCCGCGACCGGGCCGCCCTTGATCTGGCGCGCAGCGAAATCCGCGCGCCCGCCAACGGCATCGTCACGCAGACCAGCCGGTTGCAGCGTGGCCAGGCGATGATCCAGGGTGTCGCCACCGTGTCCCTGATGGTGACCGACAGCGCCTATGTCGAAGCCAATTTCAAGGAAACCGATCTGGAAGACATGGCCGTGGGCCAGCGCGCCGAGGTGCGGCTGGACGCCTTCCCGAACCGGCCGCTGACCGGCAAGGTGGAGAGCATCGGGGTGGGCACCGGTTCGGAATTTTCGGTGCTGCCCGCCCAGAATGCCACCGGCAACTGGGTGAAGGTGGTGCAGCGCGTGCCGGTGCGCATCAAGCTGGACACGCCGCCCAGGGGCCTGCCGCTGATTGCCGGCCTGTCCGCCGACGTGACGGTGACGACGCGATGAGCCAGGCCGCGGCCGCAACGCCGGCGGGCCAGGCCTCGCCCGTGGTGGTCACCGCCGTGGTGATGCTGGGCAGTTTCATGACCATCCTGGACAGCACCATCGCCAACGTGGCGCTGCCCCACATGCAGCCCAGCCTGAACGCCGCGGCCGACAACGTGACCTGGGTGCTGACCAGCTACATCGTGGCGACAGCGGTGGCGACACCGCTCACCGGCTGGCTTTCGGCCCGCTTCGGCCGGCGCATCCTGTTCCTGTGGTCGGTCGCGGCCTTCACCGCCACCTCGGTGATGTGCGGACTGGCCGGCAGCCTCACGGAAATGGTGATCTGGCGGATGCTGCAGGGCGCTGCCGGCGCCTTCATCGCGCCCTTGGGCCAGGCCTATGTGCTGGATGTGTGGCCGCAGGAAAAACATGGGCCCGCCATGGCCTGGTGGGGCGTGGGCATCATGGTGGGGCCAATCTTGGGCCCGGTGGTGGGCGGCTGGCTGACCGACAGTTTCGATTGGCGCTGGGTGTTCCTGATCAACCTGCCGTTCGGCGTGATCTGCTTTGCCTGGGCCGCCGCCGTGCTGCCCGAACCCAGGCTGCCGCCCCGGCGTTTCGATCACATCGGTTTTGCCCTGCTGGCGCTGGGCATGGCGGCGCTGCAACTGGCGCTGGATCGCGGGCAGCAGCTCGACTGGTTCGACAGCTGGGAGGTGCGCATCGAGATCGGCCTGTCACTGGCAGCGCTGTGGGCGTTCGGCGTGCACGCGCTGAACACGCCGGGCGCCATCATCGATCGCCAGATGCTCACCGATCGCAACGTCATGACCGGCATGTTGTTCATCACGCTGGTCGGCTTCCTGCTGGTGTCCACCACCGCCTTGCTGCCCACCATGGTGCAGACCTTGTTTGGCTATCCGGTGGTCACATCGGGGCAACTGATGATGCCGCGCGGCATCGGCATGATGCTGACCATGATGTCGGCCGGGCAATTGCTGGGGCGCGGCACCGATCCGCGCCTGTTGCTGGGCACCGGGTTCCTGCTGACGGGCGCGGGCCTGTGGGGCATGAGCCTGTTCTCCCCCGAACAGGGCGCCTGGCCGTTCATCGCCACCGGTTTCGTGCAGGGTGCCGGCCTGGGGCTGGTGTTCGTGCCCTTGAACACCATCGCCTTTGCCAGCCTGCCGATGGCGCTGCGCACCGATGCCTCGGCCATCTTCATGCTGTTGCGGAACATCGGCGGTTCAATCGGCATCAGCCTGGCGGTGGCGATGCTGGAACGGCAGGCGCAGATTTCCCACGCCGATCTGGGCAGCGGGATCACGCCCTTTTCGCAGCCATGGGCCGATCCGGCAACGCTGGGCGCCGCCGGCCTGGGCGCCGTGGTGGCGGTGCTGGATGGCGCCGTGAGCAAGCAGGCGTTGATGATCGCCTATATCGACGTGTTCCGGGCCATGGCGATGATGGCCTTTGCCATGCTGCTGCTGCTGCCGGTGCTGCGCCGGGGCAAGCCGGCAGCGCCGGTGCACATGCCCGAATAGGCTTATGGCGGCGTGAGCCCCACCAGCCGCATCACCGCCGCCGATACCAGCATCACCAGCAGCCACCACAGGCAGGCCCGCAGCGTTCGGCCCCAGCGCTGCCCGGCCAGGCTGAGCGAGGTGGCCAGCGCCGGCACCACGAAGCCGGCCCAGATCACCACCGCCGAACCGATGGTCATCACCCAGATCGGCGCCTTGGGCGGCGCCAGGATCAGCGCGCCGGCCAGGATGGCGTTCAGCCACGCCGCCGAGAGCAGCGCCACCAGCCAGCCGCCGATGCGTTTGGGGCGATCGAGGAACTGGGCGACCAACAGGCCCAGCAGGGTTGCCAGCGCAATGGGCACGGCGTTGAGGACGATATAGATCATGTTGCCAGCTTGCCGGCTTTGGGCCTGCGTGCAAGGGGGAGCTGCGAAATGGAGGACCCAAGATGAGTGACCTGCCCCCCCCGCTTCCACCACTGCTCCTCGGCCGGCTGAACCATGTCGGCATCGCCTGCGCATCCATTGATGATCAGGTGGCGATGTATGGCCGGCTGTTCGGCGCCACGGTTTCCACGCCCAAGTTCGATCTGCCGGCACAGGGCGTGCGCGTCGCCTTCATCGATGTCGCCAACAGCCAGCTGGAACTGATCGAGCCGCTGGGCGAGGACAGCCCCATCCACGGCTTCCTGAAGAAGAACCCCAATGGCGGGCAGCATCACGTCTGCTTCGAGGTGAAGGACATCATCGCGGCGCGCGAGAGCCACGCATGGGCGCGCATGGCGTGCCGGTGATCTTCGTGCACCCGCGCGACACCGGGGGCGTGCTGGTGGAGTTGATGCAGGAACCGCAGCACGGCCACTAATCCACGGAGGGCAAGGACCGGTCACGTGCCAACGTCGCAGTTTCCGGGCCGAGAACGACAGGGCGACCGCCCACGCTTCGCCAGGGGAAGCTTGCCCCGCGTAGCGGGAACTGCCGGTTCAGAGTCCGAAATGCCCTTCAAGATCCTCGCGCCGGAACATGACCATCTCGCGCGCCGGCATCGGCGGGGCGTAATCATCAAAACGATAGACAACCTTGTCCTGCGGCAACGCGAATGGACTCTTGAACAGGTTGAGCTCCCGGAAATCGCCGGTGACCATATTCCAGTTCGGGACATGCGCGCCCTTATGCGAGGTGACGAGTATATAATTGATGCCGGAATTGCGAAAATTGGTCAGCGCCGATCGTATCTCGTTGAATGACAAGTGAAAGAGCACATCCCGGCACAACCAGAGATCGGCTTCGGGCAGCGGGCCCTTCACGATATCGAGTTGCATGAACCGGGCACGATCATATTTGTTGTTGGACCGCGCCAGTTCGACAACGCCCTCCACAATATCCGCACCGATGTAATCAATGCCCATCTCTGGAAGGATGTGCTTTATCCAGTTGAGATCTCCGCACGGGGCATCAAGGATCGACTTGATCCCGAACTGGGCCACCAACTTCGGCAGATCGGTGCGGATTTGTTCCGTCTGGGCAAGCGAAGAGCCGACACCGCTGACGCTTTCGTTATCACCCCAGTAGCGGGATTCGAAGATGTGCTTGAACACGCCTTCACGGCTGCGAAAGCCGAACCGGACTGCCCGTCCCGCTCTCCTCAGGACTGAAATGGGATTGGGCATGACATCTCCTCCGACTGGTCATCAACGCGAAGGCCAAGCCGTATATCAGGCAAGCTTTCGAGGCAAATAGTGCCCAAGCGAGTGGCCGCGATGCTGTCATCAAGACCAGTCAGGATGCGAAGGAGCCACCGCCCGCACACAACGGCGGCGACCCCGAAATTCGGCCGTCGCTCAGTCTTTACGCCGCCCGCTCAGCAGCCAGCCCACCACGAAGCCCAGCGCGATGCCGGCACCCAGCGCCGCCAGCGGCTGTTCCTGCACGGTGGTGCGCACCTTGGCGGTGCCTTCTTCCGCCACCTTCTGGGCGCGTTCCTTCACTTCGCGGGCCTTTTCCGGCGCGATGTCCTTCAGT
>JALOSK010000251.1 GCA_025458465.1 Sandarakinorhabdus sp.
GCTGCCGGAAAGCACCTTGTCATAGGTGATGATCACGCACACCGGCGCGTCGAACTGGCGGAAGCCGCGCAGCACCCAGTCCATCCGGGCCGGCGCATCGTCGCGGGCGATGCCCATGGCGCTGAACAATTGCTTGGCCACGCCGATCTGGCGTTCGCGGTGGACGCCCTCGAACGCCGTGCCGGTGCGGAATTCGCGTGAGTGCGGCACGCCGGCCAGATTGCGCTCGGTGTTGCCGGCGCGGATACGATTGAGCGGTTCCCCGGTCACCACGGTGAAGTTCCACGGCTGGGTGTTCATCGAGGATGGGCTGCGCATGGCGAGCGTGAGGATCTCCTTGATCAGCTCCATCGGCACGGGATCGGGCTTGAAACCCCGGATCGAGCGCCGGCCCAGCACCACCTCGTCATAGCTCATCATCCGCGCACCCTCTCGGCGATTGCCTGGCCCGCCGCGTGTCCGCTCGCCCAGGCCCACTGGAAATTGTATCCGCCCAGCCAGCCGGTAACGTCCACGGCCTCGCCGATGGCGAACAGCCCTTCATTGTGATTGGCCATCATGGTGCGTGATGAAAGCCCGGCCGTGTCGATGCCGCCGGCCGTCACCTCCGCCTTGGCAAAGCCTTCGGTGCCATCGGGGCGGAACTGCCAGCCCTTCAGGCGCTGCATGGCGGCGGCAAGGCTGGCATCCTTCTGGGCCGCCAGTTCACCCGAAAGGCCGAGCGTGTCGGCCAATGCGGTGGCCAGCCGTTCGGGCAACGCGCTGGCCAGCACGCTTTTCAGGCCCGCCTTGGGCCGCTGGCGTTTCATGTCGGCCAGCCAGGTCGGAGCGGCATCGGGCAGGAAATCCACCTTGACACCTGCAGCATCGCCGGGCCGGAGAGGCCCTTGTGGGTGAACAACGCCGCCTCGCGGAAGGCGGTCTTGCCCGCCTTCGCCACCACCTCTGCCGCCACGCCGGCCAATTCGCGGAACAGATTTTCGGCTTGCGGCAGGGTGAAGGGCACCAATGCCGGGCGCGGCGGGATGATCTTCAAGCCGAACTGCTTGCCCAACTGGTAGGCAAAGCCCGTGGCCCCCAGCTTGGGAATGGCCGGGCCGCCGGTGGCGATCACCAGATTGGGCGCCGCGAACGTGGATGCTCGCCCCGAAGGCGAAATCCACGCTGCCTGCCGCGCACTCGTCCATCAGCATGGCGACGATCTGCTTGGCCGAGCCATCGCAGAACAACTGCCCAAGCGTCTTTTCGTGGTAGGCAATGCGGTGCTTCTCGACCAGCGCCACGAAATCCGCCGGCGTGTAGCGCGACAGCGCCGAGCGGGCGAAATGCCTGTTTTCGCTCAAGTAACGGTCCGGCACCGCGCCCACGTTGGTGAAATTGCAGCGCCCACCACCCGAAATCAGGATCTTCCGGCCCGGGTCATGGTTGTGATCGATCACCAGCACGCGCGCACCCGCCTGGCCTGCGGTGGCCGCACAGAACAGGCCGGCCCCGCCAGCGCCAAGAATGATCGCATCATGCTGCATGGCAGGCCGCGTAGCGGGTGGCGGCAGGCATGGGAAGGCGTTAGGCTGCCGCGCATGATCGATTGGACCACAGCCGCCGAAACAATATTGCCCGAAATGACCGCGCTGCGCCGCGCCATCCACGCCGAACCGGAACTGGGCCTGCACAATCCGCGCACCGCCGAAAAGATAATGGCGGCGCTGGCCGGCCTGCCGCTTGAGATCCGCACCGGCCCGTCCACCACCGGCATCATCGCCACGCTGCGCGGCCCCGCCAACGGCCGCACCGTGCTGCTGCGCGGCGATTCGGATGCGCTGCCGATGCCGGAGGAAACCGGGCTGGACTTCGCCTCCACCATCCCCGGCGCCATGCACGCCTGTGGCCATGATGCCCATGTGGCGATGCTGGCCGGCGCGGCGCGCATCCTGTGCGAACGGCGCGAGAGCCTTGCCGGCAGCGTGATGTTCATGTTCCAGCCCGGCGAGGAAGGCCATCACGGCGCGAAACACATGCTGGACGATGGCCTGCTTGCCGCTGCGGATGGGCCGCTGCCTGATGCTGCCTTTGCCCTCCACATCATGCCCAACGCGCCGTGGGGCGTGGTGGGCGGCCGTGCCGGCCCCCTGCTGGCCAGCAACGACAAGCTGCGCATCGTGGTGACAGGGCGCGGCGGGCACGCCTCCATGCCGCATGAATCGCTCGATCCCGTGCCGATCGCCTGCGAGATCGCGCTGGCCCTGCAAACATTCGTCACCCGGCAGGTGAACGTGTTTGATCCCGCCGTGATCACCATCGGGCAGATTTCCGCCGGCACCACCGACAATGTGATCCCCGAAACCGCCCTGCTTTATGGCACGATGCGCACGCTTTCGGCCGCCACGCGGGCCAAGCTGCACGAAGGCCTGCCCCGGCTGGCGCAAGGCATCGCGGCGGCGCACGGGGCCAGCGCCAGCGTGGAGATCATCCCCGGCTTCCCCGTCACGGTGTGCGATGGCCGCGCCGTGGCGCTGGGCGAGACGGTGACCCGCGCCCTGTTCGGCGACGGGTCATGGCAGGCCATGGCCCATCCGATCATGGGCGCGGAAGATTTCGCCTATGTGCTGGAAAAGGTGCCCGGCGCGATGTTCTTCCTGGGCGTTGCCGAACAGGGCAGTGACTGGCGAGGCTGCTGCGGGCTGCACAGCAGCCACATGCATCTGGACGAAAGCGCCATGGCGCGCGGCGCCGCCCTGCATGCCGGCATCGCCGAACGCTTTCTGGCGGAAGGCTTCGCCTGAGGCACCTTGGCTCAATTGCCCCGGCTCAAATCCCCGTTGCATTGCCCAAAGGGCGCGCTATACGGGCGCCCTTCCCTTGCGGAAGGCCATGAACTGGTGCGGGGCAGTAGCTCAGATGGGAGAGCGCAGCAATCGCACTGCTGAGGTCAGGGGTTCGATCCCCCTCTGCTCCACCAGTTTCTCGCCGCGCCCGGCACCAAACTCCCGCCGAGATTGACCCACACGGCTGCAGCATTGCAGCCTTCGCCACTTTTCGTGTGCTTTTTCAGCGACAGAAAATTTCTTCATATTGCATTAATGTCATTTTGTCTTTCCGCGATACGGTTTGGCCTGTAAGGCGCACCCACCCGAGTTCATCGGCCAAAAATGCAATATTTCAGGAGTTTACAATGAAGATCGCAGCAACCGCTCTCCTCGCCAGCCTCGCCATGGCAGGCACCGCCCAGGCCGCCGACGTGCAGGGCCCGTGGGTTGAAGCCCGTGCCGGCTGGGACAAGTTCGACGGCAGCAGCGGCCTCATCTATGGCGCTGCTGCCGGCTATGACTTCGGCGTTTCGGACAAGATTTTCCTTGGTCTCCAGGCTGGTATTGCCGGCTCGACCGTCGAGGAATGCTTTGAAGGCGTGTGCGCCAATGCCGGCCGCGACATCGAAGTGCTGGCCCGCCTGGGCGGCAATGTCGGCAGCAAGACGGCGCTTTATGCCCTGGCAGGCTATGCCAACTCGCGGTTTGGCGGCAGCTTCGAAGGCCTGAGCCTCGGCACCAACCTCAATGGTCTGCGCCTGGGCGCCGGCGTCCAGCAGGGCTTCGGCGGCAACACCTATGGCAAGCTGGAATATCGCTTCACCAGCTATGGCGATGGCGCTCTCGCGGGCGAGGCGGTGGAAGGCGGTGACCGCCATCAGGTGAGCGTGTCGTTCGGCATCCGCTTCTGATCTGAACTACAGTCGATCCGAATGAGGGGACGGTGCGGCCAGCACCGTCCCCTTTTTTCATCGCTGGTGCCCGCGACGTGCTGCCGCTTGGCGGGTGCCAGTCGCCGCGCTACACCCCGCCCGTGTTCACCACCTTTGCCTTCGCCGTTGCCGTCATGGCCGCCATCATTGCCGTGCGCTATCTGGCCGTGTCCGGCGGCTTTGCCTGGCTCACGAAGCTGCGCGGGGTGCACGATGGCCCGGCCGATCCGGCCAAGCGCAGCCGGCAGATCGCGCAGGAAATCCGCTGGTCGCTGATTTCGGCGGTGATCTATGCCGTCCCTGCCGGCCTGGCACTGGAATCGGCGCGTGCGCTCGGCTGGACGCAGATCATGTGGACCATCAATGGCTGGCAGCAGGCGCTGTGGTTCCCGCTCTCCGTCTTCGCCTATCTGTTCCTGCACGATAGCTGGTTCTACTGGACGCACCGCTGGATGCACCAGCCCCGCCTGTTCAAGGCCGCCCACGCCGTGCACCATGCCAGCCGGCCGCCCACCGCCTGGGCCGCGATGAGCTTTCACCCGTGGGAGGCAATTTCCGGCGCGGTGCTGATCCCGGCGCTGCTGTTCATCGTGCCCATCCACATCGGCGCGCTGGCCATCGTGATGCTGATCGCCACCATCATGGGCGTCACCAATCACATGGGCTGGGAAATGTTTCCCCAAAGCTGGGTCAACGGCTGGTTCGGCCGGCACGTCATCTCCGCCAGCCATCACGAGGCGCATCACCGCCACTACAACTGCAATTACGGCCTGTATTTCCGCTTCTGGGACAAGCTTTGCGGCACCGATCGCGGCCTTGCCAACTGGACCCAGCGGGCCTAAGCCAAAGCCATTCCCCGGGGGGCCGG
>JALOSK010000252.1 GCA_025458465.1 Sandarakinorhabdus sp.
GAAGACCATGAGCCAGACTGCTGTTGCCCAAACCGCCCGCCCCCTGCGCCCGATCGAGGCGGCCGCTGCCCTTGGCCTGTCCGAAGGCGAATGGCTCACCCGCCATGCGCCCGCCGAACTGGGCGTGCGCCTCACCCGGCTGGCGGCACCAGCGGGCGACATATTGAAGGCGCTCACGCCGCTGGGCACGGTGATGGCCCTCACCCGCAACCCGGCCTGCGTGCATGAAAAGGACGGGGTGTACGACAAGATCGACATCAATCCCGGCATGGGCCTGGTGGTGAACCACGAGATCGATCTGCGGCTCTTCATGCGCCATTGGGAGAGCGCCTACGCGGTGGAAACGCCCCAGAAGGATGGCAGCGTCCGCCACTCGCTGCAGTTCTTCGACAGGCATGGCACGGCCATCCACAAGATCTTCGCCCGCCCCGTCACCAACATGGACGCCTGGCGCGAACTGGTGGCCCGCTTTGCCGGCGAATTCGAAACCGTGTCCGCAGAGCCCCGCCCACTGCCGCCCTCCGTGCGCCCCGACGCAGAGATCGACGTGGCGGCCCTGCGCGAAGGCTGGTCACAGCTGAAGGATGTGCATGATTTCTTCGGCCTGCTGCGCAAGCTGAAGGCACACCGTCAGCAGGCGCTGCGCCTGGCCGGTGCGCCCTATGCCCGCGCCATTGCCACCGATGCCATCCGCGCCCTGCTGGAAGATTGCGCCGCCCGCGATATCCCGATCATGTGCTTCGTGGGCAACGAGGCGATCATCCAGATCCACAGCGGCCCGATCCACAATGTGAAGGTGATGGGCCCGTGGCTGAACGTGCTGGACAAGGGCTTCAACCTGCACCTGCGCGAAGACATGATCGCGGCCGCCTATGCGGTGTGGAAGCCGCAGAGCGACGCCGCCGTGCATTCGATCGAGCTGTTTGCCGATGATGGCAGCCTGATCGCCCAGTTCTTTGGCGAGCGCAAACCCGGCCGCCCGGAAATTCCGGCCTGGGCGCAGGCCGTGCAGGCCATCGCGGGCCTTGGCCCGGCCCTGTGATGCTCACCCGCCGTCTCCTCATCGGCAGCGGCCTCGCCCTGGCCGCTGCGCCCGCCTTGGCGCAGCCGGGCCGCCGGGTGGTGGCGCTGGGGTCTGACGTGGCCGAAGCCCTGTTCGCCATTGGCGCCGGCAAGCTGGTGGTGGCGACCGACGATACCGCCACCTTCCCCGCCGCCGCCGGCAAACTGCCCAAGCTGGGCTATCTGCGCAGCCTGGCGCCCGAACCCATCCTGGCCGCCCGCCCCGGCCTGATCATCGCCGCAGATGGCGCCGGGCCGGATGCCGTGCTGCGCCAGGTGGAAGGCGCCGGCGTGAAGATCGTGCGCCTGCCGGCCGGATATGCGCCGGCCGATGTGGCAAACCGCATCCGCCTGATCGGCGCTGCCGTGGGTGCCGCCCCGGCCGCCGAACGTCTGGCCCGCGATGTGCTGGCCCGGCTGGCGCAACCGCTGCCGGCTGGCTGGGCAGCGCCGCGTGCGCTGCTGATCCTGGCCCAGGCGCCCGGGCGGGTGCTTGCCGCCGGTCAGAACAGCGCCGGCGACAGTTTCATCCGCCTCGCCGGTGGCCGCAACATCTTCACCGCCGATGGCTACAAGCCGCTTTCGGCCGAAGCCGCCATCGCCGGCGCGCCGGCCATCATCATCGTGCCCAGCCACGTGGTCGGGATCGCCGGCGGGCTTGAACGGTTGAAGGCCGATCCGGTCTTCGCCGGCACGCCGGCGGGCCGCGCCGGGCGCTTCCACGTGGTGGATAGCCAGGCAGCGCTGGGCTTCGGCCCGCGCCTGCCCGATGCCGTGGCCGCCGCCCGCAAGGCACTGGCGCCACTGGCGGCCGCGCGGGCGGCCTGATGGCCAGTCTCGCCGCCTCTCCGCCCCGCCAGCCCGGTTTGTCACGGCCGGCCGTGCTGGGCCTGGCGCTGGGGGGGCTGCTGCTGGCTTCGATCATCGCCAATCTGCGGCTTGGCGCCGTGGCGATCAGCGGTGCTGATCTGCTGGCGGTGCTGGCCGGCGCGACGCCGGCCGATCCGTCCGCCGAACTGGTGCTGATGGGCATTCGCGGCCCGCGCATGGTGGCGGCGATGGCGGTGGGTGCCGGGCTGGCGCTGGCCGGCGCCGCCATGCAGGCGCTGTTCCGCAACCCGCTGGCCGAACCGGGCCTGCTGGGTGTGTCCACCGGCGCGGCGCTGGGCGCGGCCGGCTGGCTGGTGGCGGGCGGCACGGTAGCCGCACTGGTGCCGGCCGGGCTGCTGCCGTTCGGCCTGCCGCTGATGGGCTTTCTGGGCGCGGTGGCGGCCATCGTGCTGGTGCTGGCGCTGGGCGCGCGCAGCCGCGGCCCCGAAGCCACGCTGCTGATGCTGCTGATCGGCATCGGCGTGAATGCGATGGGTGGCGCGTTGATCGGCATGGCCAGTTATGTCGCCACCGATACCGAACTGCGCGCGCTCAGCACCTGGATGATGGGCTCGCTGGCGCAGGTGGAACAGGCAGTGCTGGTGCCGGCGCTGCTGCTGCTGAGCCTGGCCGCGGCCGGCATCGCCACAACCGCACGTTCACTCGATCTCCTCGCCCTGGGCGAAGCGCCGGCGCAACACCTCGGCCTTGACACCGATCGCTTGCGCCGCCTGCTGGGGCTGATGGTGGCATTGATCGTGGGCGCAGCCGTCGCGCTTTCGGGCATCATCGGTTTTGTTGGCCTGATCGTGCCGCACATCGTCCGGTTGATCGCCGGGCCAGGCCACCGGGCCTTGCTGCCGCTGGTGGCACTGGGTGGCGCGGTGCTGCTGTCGCTGGCTGATCTGGCCGCACGACTGGTGGCGCTGCCAGCCGAGGTGCCGGTCGGCATCGTGATGGCGCTGGTGGGCGCACCGGCCTTCCTGGCGCTGCTGCTGGGCCGCGTGCGCGGAGGGCTGCAATGAGCCTGGCGCTCGATGATGTGCGCATCGCGCGCGGCCCGCGCACACTGGTGGAAGGCCTGAACGCTGCCCCCCCGGCGGGCAGCCTCACGCTGATCGCCGGGCCCAATGGCGTCGGCAAATCCACGCTGCTCGATGCGCTGGCCGGCGATGCCGCACCGGCAGGCGGGCAAATCCTGCTGCAAGGCCAGCCCGTGCATCGCCTGCCGCTCAAACAGCGGGCCCGCTGCCGGGCCTTCCTGCCGCAGCGCGTGGGCATTGCCTTTGCCTTTCCGGTGATCGACGTGGTGGCGATGGGCCTCGCCCCCTTCGGCCTCTCCCCCACCAGCGGCCCCGGCAAGGCCATCGTGGAGGCTGCGATGGCCGATGCCGATGTGGCCCGCTTTGCCGCGCGCCCGGCCACGCAGCTTTCCGGCGGCGAACAGCAGCGCGTGCACATCGCCCGCACGCTGGCACAGGTTGAAGCAGCCTTGGCGAGCGGCATCAGGCACCCGCTGCTGCTGCTCGATGAACCACTCACCGGGCTGGACTATGCCCACCAGTTCGCCCTGATGCGCCGCTTTGCCCGCGCGGCCGGCGATGGCGCCAGCGTGTTCGTGTCGCTGCACGATCTGGTGCTGGGCGCGCCCTAT
>JALOSK010000026.1 GCA_025458465.1 Sandarakinorhabdus sp.
CCATGGCTGCACCATGGCGGCGGCCTATGGGGTGTCAATGCCTTCCGGCACCCGAGCCTGCGCGGCAGATATTGGCCAGTGGCGAGCCATTTGTTTTGATCAAAAAAGTCAAATGACATTTGCAATTCAAAATATGAAGCAACAATATTCGAACGAGTGAATCTGAACATAAGTCTTAACGGCAAGATTCAGAATTCGGTAACTTTGATTTGATAAATAAATAGCGAATCGAGACGTGTTTCGATTCGTGCGTTTGAGGCGAGTGATTGTGTCTTTGCGTTTAACATTGGTCGCGCTGCGCCGCGGCCGCAACGGCTCTGTATGTCGATGCTGCTGCTGGGTACCATCGAGTTCGGCTCGGTGATGTATGCCTATAGCGCCATGCAGATGGGCGCCAGCGTGGCTGCCCGTCAGCTTGCCGTCAATCTTGCGTCACCCGCCACCGCGCAGTCGCGCGCGCTGCAGATCGTGCCGAGTTGGGCGCGTGCCGACGTCAACACCAGCATCACGCAGAGCAATGCCGGCGACCCCGGCACCAACATGATCCGCGTGCGCATGGTGGCAACATCCGATCGGCTGGGCGTGATTGCCCTGATGAGCCGGCTTGCACCGCTGCCGATCACCGCTGAAGTCACCGTGAAGCAGGAGCTTCCCTATGTCGATTGAACCTGGTCGCAAGGGCCGCCGCTGGCCCGGGCTGCGCCGCGTGCGCACCATCGTTCGCAACCGCGTGGGCGGCACCGCAGCCGTGTTCGCCCTCTCCATGCCGATGCTGGTTGGCGGGATGGCGCTAGGCATCGATTTCACCATGTACCGCATGGTGAACAACCGCATGCAGATCGCGGTGGATGGCGCTGCACTGGCAGCCGCCGCCCAGATCGACAAGGGCGGCAACACGGTGGAAACCGCGCTTGCGACCGTGATGCGCAACCTGCCGGCGGATTACGCCGGCATGACCAAAGTCAACGATGTCGCCACCGGCATCTACACCCAGGCCAACGGCTTTCGGCCTGATACCGGGCCGAACGTGAATGCCATCCGGGTGGTGGCGGAACGGTCAACCGCGCGCGGCAATGCCGTGGATCAGGTGCTTTCCTCTGTGCTCGGCTTCGGGCCGCTGCCGCAGCGGGTGGAGGCCATTGCCGCCCGTCCCGCCAACGTCTTCTACCAGCCGCCCGAAAGCGAAACGCTGGATCCGGAAGCGGGCGATTACAACGAAATCTATGTCTATTGCTTCGACACGCGGGGCAGCGGCCCGGCGTCCTCGCGGCGATCGCAAATGACTCTGGTGGCCAACAACATGCCCGCCAACCAGAATATCGTGCAGATTTCCGGCGGCCGCATCCCGGCCAACCCGCAGCGGCCGCCGCCCTGGCCCAACTGCAACCAGGAAGGCCAGACGCTCAGCATCCGGCTGCGCAACATCCGCCACGTGAAGAGCAATCCGGTGCTGTGGAACAATCCCAACGCCACCATCAGCAACCGCCGCCCCGGCCGGCCAGAGCATAATTATTTCACCGATACCCAGCTGGAAAACTGGGTGGAGCGGTTCGACCTGCAGGGCTTCAACATCCTGGAAACGCAGCGCTGCGACAGCGCTGCCCAGTGCACGCCCGGCTCCGGCCAGTCGATCATTCCCGCCGGCCGCAACCGCGCCAACACCCGTCGGCGCGAAAACCGGCCCTGTGAACCCGGCAAGTTCATGTATTTCGGGTTCGAGGATCGGCCGCCCGGACAGTCTGGCGCCAACGGCACCTGGCTCGATCCGGCGTGGACCGACACGGATTACGACGACATCCGCATCGTGATGAAGTGCCCGAACAGCGGGCGCCTTGGTGATGCGTTCGTGCGGCTGGTGCGCTGATTTTCGGGCTGGAGGCCGGCCGCCGCGAGGCAATGATCAGGTAAGGACCAGATGACAGGGCAGACCCGGCATGCCAGCCATTGACCGCTCTGCCGCCCATCTCGTCCTTGCCCGCCAGCCCTGTTTGAAACGAACGGAAAAAGCCCATCGCCACGCCCCGGCGATCGGCTTCACTTGCGTTTGTGGTCATGCCGCCATTGGCGGATGATGCCGCTCAGCGATCGGCCACCCGCGGCATGGTGATATCGGCAGAAAGATTGCCCGGAAACGGCAGGAACGGAATCAGTGAGGCACGCGCCGCCGGGACCGTGATCTGCACACGCGCCATGCCGGCAAGATCCTCGGTTGCAGTGATGTTGGCGTGGGCCCGCACCCAGCCCGGCAACTGGGCGCGAACGGCGTCTTCGGCGTCATCATCGTCCATGCCGAAGGTCATTTCGCGGGCGCCGGTTCGCGCGCTGCTCATCATCGCGCTGTAGGTGACACCGGCAAAGCCAAGCTGGATGACGGAAAAGGTCATGCCAAGCAGGGCGGGCAGCAGCAGCGCCATTTCAGCGGCAGCCGCTGCGGAGCGGTCCCGCCGGAGCCGTTGCAGAAGTCCCTGCCGGAGATGATTCGGACGCATACTCAATTCCTTACAATTTACCGTACCATTATGCAGTATTTTCACATGTTTTTCAAGTAATGCTGCGACAGCCGATTGTTGCAGCATTCCGGGCGATCCTGTCACCTCCGCCCGGTTGCGCGGGTTGCCAAATCACGCCACCATTGCGGCCATGGACAAGCCGTTTGCCCACAAGCGCCCCACCCCGGCCCAGCGGGCACTGGCGGCCGGCATACCGGCCGCTGCTGGCCGCCCGGCGAGCGGCGCCATGCGCCGGGTGCCGGCCAGCGCCTACACCTGTCCGGACCATTTCGCGCGTGAATGGGATCGTGTTTTCAAGCGTTTGCCGGTGGTGATCGCGCCATCGGCACTGCTGCCGCAGCCCAACATGGCGGTGCCGCACGATGGCTTTGGCCTGCCTCTGCTGATCGCCCGCGATGGCAAGGGTGTGGCGCGCGTGTTCATGAACGTGTGCCGGCACCGCGGCACAAGGCTGGTGGAAGGCTGCGACATCCAGAACGGCCCGGCGCTGGTCTGCCCCTATCACGCCTGGAGCTATGGCACTGATGGCCGGCTGAAGGGCCTGCCGCGCCCCGAAACATTTGCCGGGCTGGACAAGAGTACGCGCAGCCTGATCGAGATGCCCTCGGTGGAAGCCGGCGGCCTGATCTGGGTGGGGCTGGATCGTGAAAGCGCGCCGGATTTCAGCCTGGCGGCGGGGCCTTTGGCCGCGGATTTCGATGCGCTGGGCTTTGGCGAACAGTTTCTCTATGCGCGGCGCACCCACAAGGTGGCAGCCAACTGGAAGCTGATCATGGATGCCTTCCTTGAAAGCTATCATGTGCTTCGCCTGCACGCGAACACCATCGCGCCCTATTTTCAGGATGGCGTGACGTGCGGCGATACGGTGGGGCCGCACCAGCGCTCCGCCGTGGGGAGACTTGCGGCGCTGGAGGGCATTGATCTGGATGACATGCGCGACATCCGCCGCACCGTCACCTTCGCCTATCAGTTGGTGCCCGGCACCATCATTGTCGCCAGCCCGGACTATATCAACATCATGGTGCTGATGCCGCGCGGGGTGGGCGAGACGTGGGTGGAGGATTTCATGCTGATCCCCGAACCCCCGCGCGACGAGAAGGCCGAACATCACTGGGCAAAAAGCTGGAAGCTGCTGGATGGCGGGGTGTTTGCCGGCGAGGATTTCCGTGCCGCAGCCCTTGGCTTCGAAGGCTTGAACTCGGGCGCGGTCGATCACGTGCTGCTGGGCGGGATGGAGCAGGGGATCGGTGCCTTTCACGATACGCTGACAGCGTTGATGGCCTGATTATTCCGGGCTGTCCCCTTGCAAAAGCGTGTCGCAATCCTAACACAGTAGGCAGGCCGCGTTGGCGCTGATAAGCTGCGTGCAGCAAAGGGATGAGGATTGGCATGTCGGAAGAGGTCGCAATCAAGCTGGAACCCCCGGTGGCAGTAAGCGCCATTGCCCCCACCAGGGCGGCTGGCCTGGTGCCGCTGAAGGATCAGGAAAAGCAGCAGCTTGATGCCAAGGTGGAAGCCTTCATCGACGAGCTGATTGCCACCGATGCCGCCAGCCCGGAATTCGGCAGGAAGGTGGATGCACTGGCCAATCTGGGCGCCACCGAAATTGCGCGCGCCGCCGCGCAGTCCAACCGCTTCCTCGATCGGCCGACCCGCGCCATCAACAAGGAGACGGGGATTGGCGCCGATCTGGTGCAGCTCAGGAAGATCGTCGAGGATCTTGATCCCGGCAAGTCGCTGAAAACCACCGGCCGCCGCAAGCTGTTCGGGCTGATCCCGCTGGGCGGCGACAAGCTGCGTTCCTATTTCGACAGCTACAAGAGCGCGCAGGGCAATATCAACGCCATCCTGGGCGCGCTGAAAAGCGGCAAGGACGAGCTGCTGAAGGACAATATCGCCATCGAGGACGAGCGTGCCAAATTGTGGGACGCGATGGGCAAGCTGGAACAGATGGTCCACATGTCGAAAGCGCTCGATGCCAAGCTGGAGGATCGCGCCGCCGAACTGGACGTGAGCGACCCGGCCAAGGCCAAGGCGATCCGCGAGAATGCGCTGTTCTACGTGCGCCAGCGCACGCAGGATCTGCTGACCCAGCTTGCGGTGTCGGTGCAGGGCTATCTGGCGCTCGATCTGGTGAAGAAGAACAATGTCGAGCTGATGAAGGGCGTGGACCGCGCCAGCACCACCACGGTTTCTGCGCTGCGCACTGCCGTGACGGTGGCCGAGGCGATGACCAACCAGAAGCTCGTGCTGGAACAGATCACCAGCCTCAATACCACCACGGCGGGCATCATCGATTCCACCGGCGAACTGTTGAAATCCAACACCGCCACCATCCATGAGCAGGCGGCGAGCAGCACCATCCCGGTGGAAACGCTGCAGCGCGCCTTCCAGAACGTCTATCAGACGATGGATGCCATCGACACGTTCAAGCTGAAATCGCTGGAGGCGATGAAGACCACGGTGGACACGCTGTCGGTGGAGGTGGAGAAGAGCCGCGCCTATGTCGCCCGCGCGCAAGGCCAGGCCGAAGCCCAGGCGGCTGGCCCGCAAACCAGCCTGTCCTCGCTCAGCTGACGATGGCCACCACGCCGATCACCGAAGCAGAGGCCCGCCGCCGCCGACTGGCGCGCGGCGAGGCCATGCAGATGGCACGCCAGCGCCGCTGGGAAAAGCGCAAGGCCAACATGGCAACGCGGGTGACGCGCGGCATGTTCGCCTTCCTTGCCGCCATCGCTGCCTTCACCGTTTATGGCTGGATGGCGGACGGCATGGGCCTGGGCCTGTTCCTGCTGGCGGTGCTGCTGGTGCCGATGGCCGGCATTGCCGGCATGCTGCTGCCCGTGGGTGGCCCGGATGTGGACGATATCGACAAGGCGGCGCCCGCCGAACTGCCCGCCATCACCGAGGAATTGCTGGAGCGCCAGCGCCGCACCCTGCCGCGCCTTGCTGCGCCGCAGCTTGATGCCATCCAGGTGCAGCTGGCCGCGCTGGAAAAGCAGCTGGCGCGCGTGCCGGCCGATCACCCGGTGGCGCAGGATGTCGGCCGCCTGCTGGCCAATCACCTGCCCGAACTCGTTGACCGCTATACCCGCATCCCGCCGCTGCAGCGCACCAACATGGTGGAACATGATGGCCGCACCCCGGAAGCCACGGTGATCGACGGGCTGAAAACCGTGGAAGCCGAACTCGCTCGCGCCTCGGCGCAACTGGCGGAGGCTGATCGCGACGGCCTGCGCGTGCAGGGCAAGTTCCTCGAAGCGCGCTATGGCGAGGGGCAGGGGGTTTAGCCCCTCAACGCCCGCGCCAGCACGCCTTCGTAGATCACCGTCAGCCCCTCCACGTCGGCCACGGCCACATGTTCGTCCACCTTGTGCATGGACTGGCCGGGCAGGCCGAATTCGACCACCGGACACAGCCTGCGGATGAAGCGGGCGTCGCTGGTGCCGCCGGTGGTCGAAAGCTCTGGCGTGCGGCCCGTGGCGGCCTGTACGGCGTCTGACACCAGCGAGGACAGCGCGCCGGGTTCGGTGAGAAAGGCCTCGCCGGAGATCTTCACCTCGACATGGGCGGACGCCGCATGGGCGGCCACCACCTGCCGGATCCAGCCCTCCAGCGCGGCGCCCGTGTGTTCGTTGTTGAAGCGGATGTTCAGCCGGGCGCGCGCCTGCGCCGGGATCACGTTGGTGGCCGGGTTGCCCACCGATATGTCGGTCACCTCAAGGTTTGATGGCTGGAACCAGTCGTTGCCCGTGTCGAGCACACGGGCCTTCAGGTCGGTCAGCATGGCGAGCAGCGGTGTGATCGGGTTCGCGGCCCGGTGCGGATAGGCCACGTGCCCCTGCGCGCCGTTCACCGTGATCCACGCGTTCAGGCTGCCGCGCCGGCCGATCTTCATCATGTCGCCCAGTTGCGCCTGCGAGGTGGGTTCGCCCACCAGACACAGATCGGGCACCAGGTCGTTCGCCTCCAGCCAGTCCAGCATCGGATTGGTGCCGAAGGTGGCCGGGCCTTCCTCGTCCCCGGTGATGATGAAGCTGAGCCGGCCCCGGATTCCGCCCGCTTGCGGCCCCTTTGCCAGGTGCCGCGCCGTGGCGGCCACCATCGCTGCCAGTGCGCCCTTCATGTCGGCCGCGCCGCGCCCGACGATGAAACCGTCCTTCACGTGGGCGCCGAACGGGTCCTCGCTCCAGCCGGCATGATCGCCCACTGGCACGACGTCGCTATGGCCGGCGAAGGCGAAATGCGGGCCTGCACCGTCGCTGCGGGTGGCGAACAGGTTGGGCACCGGGCCATCGGGCGGGTGCCCGAAGGGCAGGCGCGTGACGGTGAAGCCCAGCGCTGCCAGCGCATCGGCCAGAAGGCCTTGCGCGCCTTCATCGGCGGGCGTGACGCTGGGGCAACGGATCAGGGCCTGGGTGAGCGCGACAGGATCGAGTGTCATGTCCCGGCTTTGCGCATGGCCACGGCCAGCCGGTCAAGATAGGCGGCGATGCGCCGCGCGTTGGCGCCCAGATCGCTTTCGCCCACCCGCGATTTCGATCGCACGTCCACCCGCGTGCCGGTGGGCGTGGCGGTCAGGCGGATCACCACATCGTCGCGGAAGCCCCACCAGGCGCTCTGCTCCACCGCCTCGATCCGGCCCGCGGCGCGATCGGCCAGCACGATCTGCCAGCCTTCGTCGCAGGCCTGCATGGCCAGATCAAAGGCCTGTCCGGGCGGCACCGGCAGATCCAGCGGACGCACTTCGGGATAGGCGCGCGCCTGCTGCGGGGCAAAGGCCGGGTTGTAATCGATGGGGCTGGCATCATCGCCGCGCATCGTGGCGGTGATGGCCTTGAAAGCGGGCGGATTTTCGGTGTCGGTGCTGATGTCGTTGATGGGCGGCTTGTCGGCGGCATTCATCACCACCGCCACCGGCACCGCCAGCGCCGCCAGTCCAACGGCGGCGGCAATCACGGCCAGTGTGCCGCCGCGCCGGCGCAGCAGATTGGCCAGGCTCCACAGCGCGCCGATGCCGGCGATCAGCGCCGCCATCACGAACAGGCCAAGGCCCGCGGCCCAGCCCAGCACATCGAACCGCACCAGCGGCCCAGCCAGGCCCACCAGCACGGCGGCGGCCAAGGTGGCGCGGGCAATGTTGGCGGGGTTCATCGCCGCGGCACTCCACCGGGGATGTCATATCGGGTGAATTCATGGTTTTCGGCGCTGGCCGCCTCCCGCCATTCCACCATCCACGGATGCGCCAGCACCTGCTCCACATAGGCGCGCGCCACATCGCCCACCGGCAGATGATAGGTGTCGATGCGGGTGCAAACGGGCGCGTAATAGATGTCGGCCGCGCCGAACCGGCCGAACAGCCATGGCTCCCCGGTTTCGGCGCCAAAGCGGCCGCGCGCCTGTTCCCACATCGTTTCGACGCGCCTCACGTCGGCCATCACCTCGCTGCTGGGCTGGAACTGCGGGAAATGCTGTTTCAGGTTCATCGGGCACGCCCGGCGCAGAGGGCCGAAACCGGCGTGCATTTCCGCGCACATGGCATAGGCCAGCGCCCGGGCCGGCACCTCGCGCGGCCAGAACCGGTCATGACCGGCCTTGTCGGCCAGGTAGAGCACGATGGCCAGTGAGTCCCACACCGCTTCGCCATGATCCCACAGCACCGGCACCATGCCCGACGGCATGTCCGCCTTGGCCGCACCCGACAGCCAGTCGGGCGAATCCATGACGCGCAGCTCCGTCTCGAACGGCAGCAGCGATTGTTTGGCGGCCAGCCAGCCGCGCAGCGACCAGCTGGAATAGGCGCGGTTTGCGATGATCAGCTTCATGGCGGCTTCGTTTCCGTTCGACCCGGCGTGCAACTTGGCGCAATCACCGGGCTGCGGCAAGCTTGCCAGTTGCGCGCGCTCGTGCTTTGCCTTGGCGCATGAGCGACACGCCGCCTCTCGTCCTGGTGCTGAACGGCCCCAACCTGAACCTGCTGGGCAGCCGGGAACCGCACATCTATGGCCACGACACGCTGGACGATATCGCCCAGCGTCTGGAAGATCAGGCCGCCCGGCTGGGCCTGGAGGTGGACATTCGCCAATCCAACCACGAAGGCCATCTGGTGGATTGGCTGCACGAGGCTGGTGCGCGCGGGGCGTTGGCGGTGCTGCTGAATGCCGGCGCGCTCACCCACACGTCCATTGCGATTCATGATGCCATCAAGGGTATCGCCGTGCCGGTGATCGAGGTGCATCTGTCCAACCCGCACGCGCGGGAGGATTTTCGCCATGTCAGCTTCGTGGCGCGGGCCGCGAAGGGCACGATTTCAGGCTTCGGCGCCGCCTCCTATGCGCTCGCGCTGGACGCGGCGGCGGCTTTGCGGCAGTAAGCCGGGCTTTCAAGGGGCAAGAAACGGGATCGCCATGCCTGACTCCAAGGGAATCGTCGTCGATACCAAGCTGGTGCGCGAACTGGCCGAGCTGCTGGACGCCACCAACCTCACCGAAATCGAGGTGAAGGACGGGGAGCGCATCATTCGCGTCGCCCGCACTGCCGCCAACGTGACGATGGCCGCCGCGCCCAGCTATGCGCCCGCGCCGCCGGCCGGCGGCTGGCCGGCCCCGCCGGCGGCCGCCCCTGCGCCCGCCGCTGCCGCGCCGGCAGGCAGCGATGACGTGCGCAGCCATCCCGGCACGGTCAAATCGCCGATCGTCGGCACCGCCTATCTCACCCCGGAGCCCGGCGCGCCGCCGTTCATCACCGAAGGCGCCACCGTGAAGCAGGGGGACACCCTGCTGATCATCGAGGCGATGAAGGTGATGAACCCGATCACCGCGCCCAAGGGCGGCGTCATCAAGGCCATCCTGGTGAACAGCGAACAGCCGGTGGAATATGACCAGCCGCTGGTGGTGATCGAGTAAGCCGGCCGTGTTCAGAAAGGTCCTCATCGCCAACCGGGGCGAGATCGCCCTGCGTGTCCACCGCGCCTGCCGCGAAATGGGCATCCGCACCGTGGCCGTGCATTCGACGGCAGACGCCGATGCCATGCACGTGCGGCTGGCCGATGAAGCCATCTGCATCGGGCCGCCTTCGGCCACCGACAGCTATCTGAACATCCCGGCGATCATTTCGGCCGCCGAAATCGCCCAGGCCGATGCCATCCACCCCGGCTATGGCTTCCTGTCCGAGAACGCGCGTTTTGCCGAAATCGTGCAGGAACATCGCATCACCTGGATCGGCCCCGATCCGGAACATATCCGCAAGATGGGCGACAAGGTGGAGGCCAAGCGCACCGCAGCGGCGCTGGGCCTGCCGCTGGTGCCGGGCTCCGATGGCCCGGTGTCGAGCGTGGAAGAGGCGCTGGAAGTCGCCGAGAAGATTGGTTACCCGGTGCTGGTCAAGGCGGCATCGGGCGGCGGCGGCCGCGGCATGAAGGTGATCCCGGATGCCGCCAGCCTGCCATCGCTGGTGAGCCAGGCCAAATCCGAAGCCAAGGCGGCCTTTGGTGACGATACCGTCTATATCGAGAAATATCTTTCCGAACCGCGCCACATCGAATTCCAGATCTTCGGCGATGGCCAGGGCGGTGCGGTGCACATGGGCGAACGCGATTGTTCGCTGCAGCGGCGCCACCAGAAGGTGCTGGAAGAAGCCCCGTCGCCGGCCCTGAGCGCCGCCGAGCGCGCGCGCATGGGCGAGGTGGTGCGGCAGGCAATTTCCAAGCTGAAGTATCGCGGCGCCGGCACCATCGAGTTCCTGTGGGAAAACGGCGAGTTCTTCTTCATCGAGATGAATACCCGCCTGCAGGTGGAACACCCGGTGACCGAAGCCATCACCGGCCTTGATCTGGTGCGCGAACAGATCCGCGTGGCCGCCGGCATGCCGCTTTCGGTGACGCAGGATGAGATCCACTTCGAAGGCCACGCCATCGAATGCCGCATCAATGCGGAAGATCCGGCCACGTTCGCGCCTTCGCCGGGCCGGGTGACGGACTTCCACCAGCCCGGCGGTCTGCATGTTCGGGTCGATTCGGCGCTGTACGATGGCTATCGCATTCCGCCTTATTATGATTCGCTGATCGCCAAGCTGATTGTCTATGGCGCCAACCGCGATGAATGCCTGATGCGCCTGCGCCGCGCGCTGGAGGAGTTCGTCATCCACGGGCCAAAGACCACGATCCCGCTGCACCAGGCCCTGATCGAGGATCCGGACTTCCTGAACGGTGATTATTCGATCAAGTGGCTGGAACGCTGGCTGGCCGCGCGCGCCGAGGCCGCCCGCGCGTAAACCGGGGCCTAGGCCATTTCCCACTGGAAACGCCGCGCCGGTTTGCGCACCATGACGGCGTGACGCGTCCCATCGCCAACCGGCTTGATCCTGATCTGCTGCTGCGCGCCTATGCCAGCGGCATCTTCCCCATGGCCGAACGCGCCGACAGCCCGGACGTGTTCTGGGTGGAGCCACGCCGGCGCGGTGTGCTGCCGCTGGATGGCTTCCACCTGCCGAAAAGCCTGGCCAAGACGCTGAAGCAGGAACGCTTTCGTTTCACGGTCGATCGTGCGTTCGGCGCGGTGCTTGAGGGCTGCGCCGCGCCGGCGATGGGCCGCAGCGAAACCTGGATCAACCCGCTGATCGCCGAAGCCTATCTCGCCCTCCATGCGCGCGGGGCGGCCCATTCGGTGGAGGCCTGGACACAGGACGGCGAGCTGGCGGGCGGCCTCTATGGCGTGCGGCTGGGCGCGGCCTTCTTCGGCGAATCGATGTTCACGCGGGTGCGCGATGCCTCGAAATGCTGCCTTGCCGCGCTGGTGGCGCGGTTGCGGGTGGGCGGCTTCACGCTTCTCGATACCCAGTTTCTCACCGAGCATCTGGCCGGCTTTGGCGCCATCGAAATCCCGGCGAAGGATTATCGCGTGCTGCTGGCCGCGGCGCTTTCAGGCTCGGGTGATTTCTTCGCCGCCGATTCCGGAGGGGACGGTGCAGGCGCACGCGGGGCGGGCCCGTCCGGAAAGCGCATCGTGCAGCTCCTGAGCCAGACATCATAGCGCGGGTGCTGCATCACGTTCAGGCTGGGGCTTTCGGCATAGAGCCATCCGGAAAACACGCGCCGCACCTGCCCGCCAAGGCGTTCATCCACCTGCAGGAAGCCGCCCGACAATTTCGGCGTTTCCCATGGCGGCGTGGTCTCGCAGGTGCGCGCGGTGATGCGGATGCCGGCGAAATCGACATATTGCCCAGGCTTCAGGGTGAGGAACTTCGTCTCGCCGGTGCGCTTGACGAGCGCGCCGACCACCAGCACGCGATCCTTCACTGGCGTGATGCCAGTCTGCGCCGCCGCCGGGGCCGTCAGCAGCGCCAGCAGCGCCAGCGGGGCAATATCAGTTGGACGGCGCATCGGATGCAGGCGGCGCTTCTCCACCGGAACGGTTCACCACGCTGCCGATCAGGCCCATCAGATCGGGCGCGCCTGACGTTTCGATGATCTCGTCACCAGCCTTCAGCATGGCGGCTTCGGCGCCGGGCGTGAGTGCGATGTAATTGCCGCCCAGCAGGCCTTCGGAGGTGACGGCGGCCGACGAATCGACCGGCAGTTTCAGCCCCGGATCAACGGAAAGGGTCAGAACCGCCTGATAGCTGCCGGGATCGAGCGACAGGGCGGTGACACGGCCAACCTTCACGCCGGCCACCTTCACATCGGTGCCCAGCGTGACGCCGGCGATGTTGGGAAAGCGCGCGACCAGGCTGGTGCCGCCCTGGCCTTCGCCAGCGCCGGTGCGCGCCCAGGCAAAGGCGACGAACGCCACCGCGGCAACCACCACGAGAAAGCCGATGGCCGCTTCGACCAGATTGTCCCGAACCGTGTCGCCCATGCGCTGATCAGTCTTCAGGTGACCAGGCGTGATAATCCCCGGTGGCGGCGGCGCGCCGGCCGCCCGCGATCAGCGCGCCCTTCGGGCTGTGGGCCAGCGCCGTGCCGGTGGCATTGGGTGTCCAGTCGCGTTCCCAGCTGCGGGTGGCGAGCGGCGTCACGCTGGGCGGATCATTCACCGTCTTGTGCATCCACAGATGCCATTCCGGCGGGATGCGCGTGGCTTCGGGCTCGCCATTGTAGATCACCCAGCGCTTCTGCGCCGGGCCGGTGCCCGAACGGTAATAGATGTTGCCCTGGGCATCGCGGCCCACTTCCTCGCCATTTCTGGCCGTGAAGATGCGGGTGCCCACGCCGGGGCCATTCCACCAGGTGAAGATCGTCTTGAGCACGGACACGGGATCGCGTCTCCTTTGCCCACCCAAAACACATTTTGCCGCACCCGCGCAACCCCGACGACGTTCGGATAGGCGAAGGCGGCAAAAGCCGCTAACCACCCCAGCCATGAACACGGGTCCGCACAGGCCGGCAGCGTGAACCGCGCGCTGGCCTTCATCTTCATCACCGTGCTGATCGATGCGATCGGCTTTGGCGTGGTGATTCCAGTGTTTCCGGATCTGATCGTGAAGCTGACCGGCCGCAATCTGGCCCATGCCGCCGAAGTGTCGGGCTGGATCGCCTTTCTCTATGCCAGCGTCCAGTTCCTGATGGGCCCGGTGATCGGTGGCCTTTCGGATCGGTTCGGCCGCCGCCCCGTGCTGCTGGCCAGCCTGGCGGCGTTCAGCCTTGATTATGTGGTGATGGCCTATGCGCC
>JALOSK010000027.1 GCA_025458465.1 Sandarakinorhabdus sp.
GGGCCTGTGGCAACAAGTCGGCCGATGGCGGCCCCGGGCTTGACCCCTGCTGAGCCGGAGGCTGGCGCCTATCCGCGCAGCGCTTTCAGCGTGCGATTGGGCGGGATGACGGTATCAATGCGCCCGCCCGGATAGAAGGCACGGATGGGCGCCTGTTCGGGCAGGGTGGCCAGCGCATCGGCCAGCGCTTCCACCTGCCAGTGGCCATCGCTGGTTACCAGCCAATCCGCGCTCCACGGTTGATACAGCGCCACATCCGGCCCCTCGACACCGAAGATGCGCCCGGTGAAGCGGTTCAGCGACGAGGCGAGATAGACCACCAGCGGGCTGACATGATCGGGCTGGTGGCGATCGAAGCCGTCATGTCTGGGCATCAACTGGTCCACGCTGGGGCTGGCCATCACCATGCGGGTGCGTGCGGCCGGCGCAATGGCGTTGGCGCGCACGCCCAGGGCGGCCAGTTCCTGCGCCGCCACCACGGTGAGAGCCGCAATGCCGGCCTTGGCGGCGCAATAGGGGCCGCCATCGGGCATCGGGTGCACCCCCACCGGCGATGTGGTGTTGATGATGGCGCGGCCATCCTTGCGGCCCTGTTTCGCCCATAGCCTTGCAGCGTGATGCACCACCGCCGTGGTGCCTTTCAGGTGCACGGCAGTTTCCAGATCGAAATCCGCTTCGGTCAGGTCGATGAGGCTGGCCGGGCGGTTGATGCCGGCATTGTTCACCACGATGTCCAGACCGCCGAACGCCGCCATCGCATCGCCAATGATCGACTCCGCCCCGGCCCAATCCGCGACGCTGGCCCGGTTGGCCACCGCGCGGCCGCCGGCGGCGATGATTTCGGCGGCCACGGCTGCGGCTGCGTCGCCTGTTTCCGGCCCCTGCTTTTCGTCAGGGCCGCCGCCGGTCACCGGCCCGCCCAGATCGTTCACCACCACGGCGGCACCGTGGGCGGCGAGCGCCAGGGCATGGCATCGGCCCAGCCCGCGCCCGCCGCCTGTCACAATCGCGACCTTGCCCGAAAGAAGCGCCATGGCTGAAATCTCCCTGTAATACGGGGGAGAGTGAAGTTGGCCGCGTTCAACGGCAAGACCGTGCTAGTGACAGGGGGATCGACCGGCATCGGCAATGCCGCGGCGCGGGCCTTTCTGGCGCAGGGTGCGCGCGTGATCGTCACCGGCACGCGCGCCGGGGCGGCCTATTATGCCGGCACCGATGGCGATCTTTCGGGCCTGGAATATCACCGGCTGGACCAGGGCGATCTGGCCGCCGTCGCGGCCTTCGATCCCGGTGTTGATCGGCTGGACGCGCTCATCATTGCCGGCGCCAAGGTTGCCTACAAGCGCGCCGAGTTCATTCCCGAAACCTTTGCCGACGTGCTGGCCACCAACCTCACCGGCCCGATGGGGCTGGCGATGAAGTTCCGCGCGGCGCTGGCGGCAGCAAGAGGCAGCATCATCTTCGTGGGATCGGTGGCCAGCTTCAGGGGCACCATCGGGCAGCCGGCCTATTCGGCCAGCAAGGGCGGCCTGCTCACGCTCACCCGCACGCTGGCGCAGGCGCTGGGCGGGGAGGGCATCAGGGTCAATCTGGTGGCGCCCGGCCTGGTGCGATCGAAGATGACGGCGATCACCTGGGAGCATCCGGAACGGCTGGCCGCAACGGAGCGCCAGGTACCGCTGGGCCGCATCGGCGAGCCGGACGACATCGCCGGCCCCATCCTGTTTCTGGCGTCGGACGCGGCGCGATACATCACCGGCACCTCGCTGGTGATCGACGGGGGACTTTCCGCATGAACGACAATGGCAGCGGGATGGACGGCTGGGCGCGTGGCCGCTCCGTGCTGGTTACCGGCGGCACCCAGGGCATCGGCAAGGCGGTGGCCGAACAATTCCTGGCGCAGGGCGCGCATGTGACGGTAACCGGCACGCGCGTCCATCTTGGTTGCTATGACGATCCGCCCGACGGGGTGGCCTATATCCAGGCCGATCTCACCTGGCCGGAGGCGCGCGCCGATGTGGCGGCGCATTTCGATCACCTGGATGTGCTGGTGAACAATGCCGGGCGCGGTTCGGCGCGCGAATATGAACAGGAAGAGTTCGAGCATGTCATCGACACCAACCTCAATGCGGTGATGGATCTTTCGGTGCGGCTGCACCCGTTGCTGAAGGAAACCGGCGGCAGCATCGTCAATGTCGGCAGCCTGGCGAGCTTTCTGGCGTTGAAGGAAACCCCGGCCTACACCGCGTCCAAGGCCGGCCTGCTGGGCCTGACCCGTGCGTTGGGGGACAAGTGGGCGACCGATGGTGTGCGCGTGAACCTGGTGGCGCCGGGCTTCATCGCCACCCGCATGACCGAAGGCGCCCGCCAAAATCCTGATCGCGAACGGCGGTTGATGAAGGCCATCCCGATGCAGCGCTGGGGCGAGCCGGAGGAGGTGGCGCGCGCCATCCTGTTCCTCGCCAGCCCGGCTGCGGGTTACATCACCGGGCAGAGTCTCGCCATTGATGGCGGCCTGATGCTGCGGTGATGGTCAGCGAAACCGGTCTGGCGCAAAGGCGGCAAGATCGGCGACGTCGCCCATCACCTGCGCCGCCAGTCGTTCGGCGCTGATCGCCGCCAGGGTCAGCCCCAGATGCTGGTGCCCGAAGGCGCAGGCCAGCGCCGGGCGGACAAGGCCAATGGCCGGCAGATAATCGGGCAATGTGGGCCGCGCGCCCATCCACTGGCGCGGCGCGGACAGCGAAACGCCCAGTTCGCCAAGATGCTGCGCCAGCCGCTGCCATTTGCGCGGGTCTGCCGGGGTATCGGGCCGGGCGAATTCGGTGATGCTGGCGGCGCGCAGGCCGTGGCCGAAGCGGGTGAAGATCAGGGAGCGATCCTCGAACACCACGGGCGGCAGATCGGCTGGCCAGGCCGGCGCATCCCCTTCCAGATGATAGCCACGTTCGGCGATCAACGGCAGATTGAAGCCCAACGGTGCCAGCAGGGCGGCGGACTGGACACCGGCTGCCACCACCGCCAGATCGGCGGCGAGCTGCCTGCCGTCGTCCAGATGCACACGCGCGCCTTCGCCCATCGTCAGCCCGGCCACCCGTGCCGGACAGGCCACGCCGCCCAGGGCTGCGAAATGCCGGCGCAGCGCCTGTTCCAGCGCCGCAATATCGCGGATGCGCCCGCTGCCGGCAAAGCGGATGGCGCCGGCCAATGGCACGCGCACCAGCGCCTGCAGCTGCGCGCGCTCGTCGGCCGTCACGTCGCGGAACGATGCGCTGCCGGTATCGGCGGCTGCCCAGGCGGCGCGCCCGTGCGCGGCGGTGGCGGCGCTTTCCCAGGCGATGAAATGCCCGTCGTCGCCCAGCAGCTGTGGCGCACCGGCGGCGGCCAGCAGCCGCTGCCATGCGGGCAGCGCATCAGCCAGCAGGCCCTTCAGCGCCGTCGTGCCGTGGGCGAAGCGGGCCGGGCTGGCGGCAGCGGCAAGGCGCAGGCCGAACGGCGCCCAGGCGGTGAGGGCGCTTGGCGGCAGCGCCACCGGGCCGCCCCGGCTGAACAGGCGGCGCGGCAGGCTGCGAATATTGTCCCACGATGCCAGCGGGGCCACCTGTTCGGTGGCGATGTGGCCGGCGTTGCCCCACGATGCCGCGCGCTGCCAGCGCGCCTCGTCGCCCACCAGGGTCACCGCCACGCCGCGCGCCTGCAGGGCGATGGCGCTGGCCAGCCCCACCACGCCGGCGCCAACAACAATCGCAGTGCGCGGCGGGGCCGGTTCAGACAACGCTGAACCCTGCCCAGAACGGATCAGCGCGATCGATCCAGATGGTGTTGAAGCCGGTGGCGATGGCCGAACCTTCGATGCTGGGAATGATGGCCGGTTGCCCGCCCAGCGCGGTGGCCGCTTCCACGCGGCCAACGAAGCGGCTGCCGATGTAGCTTTCGTGGACGAAGCGATCGCCCACGCCCAGCCGGCCGGTGGCGGCCAGATGCGCCAGCCGGGCCGAGGTGCCGGTGCCGCACGGGCTGCGATCAATCGCGCGCTCCCCATAGAAGACCGCGTTGCGGCCATCGGCGCCGTCGCCCCTCGGTCCATCGGCCCACAAGATGTGGGACACGCCGCGGATGCTCGGCTCCTCCGGGTGCACCGGTTCCACCATCTCGCGCAGCATGGCGCGGATGGTGCGGCTGTGCTCGATCAGGCGGGCGGCGCCCATCGCGTCAAGGCTGGTGTAGCCGCCCTGCGGTTCGATGATCGCATAGAAGTTGCCGCCATAGGCGATGTCGATGGAAAGGCGTCCAAGGCCGGGTGCGTCGATGTCGATCCCGCGCATCGCCAGATAGGAGGCGACGTTGCGGATCTTCACCGAGGTGACGCGGTTCCCATCGGTGGTGTAGCTGATCTCCAGCCGCCCGGCCGGCACCTCCACCACCAGCGTGCCGGGCGTTCGCGGCTGGATCAGGCCATGTTCCAGGCCAAAGGTGATCATCCCGATCGTGCCATGCCCGCACATCGGCAGGCAGCCACTGGTCTCGATGAACAGGATGGCGGCGTCGGCATCGCCGCAGGGCGGATAGAGGAACCCGCCCGACATCATGTCGTGGCCGCGCGGTTCGAAGCACAGCCCGGTGCGGATCCAGTCGAAACGGTCGAGGAAGTCCAGCCGCCGCTCGGCCATGCTGGCGCCGCGCAGCAGCGGCGCACCGCCCGCCACCAGCCGCACCGGGTTGCCGGCAGTGTGGCCATCGATACAGAAGAAGGTGTGACGCATCCCGCGAGCTCAGGGCAGCGGGCGGTTGGCGGCGGCGGTGCGCACCATCGCCTCCACTTCGGCGCGGCGGGCGCCGGCCAGCGGCAGGCGCGGCAGGCGCACCCGTTCCGAACCGCGGCCCATCATCTGTTCGGCCAGCTTGATCGACTGCACCAGATCATGTTCGGCATCCAGGTGCAGTAACGGCATGAACCAGCGATAGATGCGCCGCGCGGTCTCCCAATCCCCGGCGTTGGCGGCGGCGACCAGCGCCACCGATTCCTGCGGGAAGGCGGATGTGAGGCCCGACACCCAGCCCGATGCACCCAGCAGCAGGCCTTCCAGCGCCACATCGTCCAGCCCGGCCATCACGGCGTAACGATCGCCATAGCGGTTGATGACATCGGTGAAGCGGCGCGGATCGGGCGCGCTTTCCTTGATGGCAACAATGTTGGGCACATCGCGCAGGGCATCCAGCACGTCAAAGCCGATGCTGACCCGATAGGCCGGCGGGTTGTTGTAGAGCATGATCGGCAGGCTGACGGCATCGGCCACGGCGCGCAGGTGATGCAGCAGCTCGGCCGGGGTGGGCACATAGACCATCGCCGGCAGCAGCATCAGGCCATCCACGCCGATTTCCTGCGCGGCCAGCGCGAAATCCACTGCGCGGCGGGTGGTGAGTTCCGAAACGCCGGTGATGATCGGCACGCGGCCGCCCACCGCGTCGACACCGGCCTTCAGCACCGCCAGTTTTTCCTCGCGTTCCAGCGAGTTGTTCTCACCACAGGTGCCCAGCAGCACCAGGCCATCAACGCCATCATCGACCAGCGCCACCATGCCCTGCGCGGTGGCCGCGATGTCCACGCTGCCATCGGCAGCAAACTGGGTTGTGGCCGCAGGATAAACGCCCCGCCAAAGACCTGCCGGCTTCGTCATGTTTCAATCTCCCTCGCAAACATCCTATAGCTTCAGGCTCACGCTAATTGCCCGCGCGCGCCCTGTCACCTGCCTCTGTGGGGGAGCATGGCCGCCGGTGGAGATGATGGATGCAACTGACCCACTTCATCAATGGCGCGCCGGTGGCTGGCGCCGCCGCGCTGGAACGGCGCAACCCGTCCGACACGCGCGATCTGGTCGCGACCTTTCCCGATGCCGATGCTGGAGTCGTGGATGCAGCCGTGGCCGCTGCACGCGCTGCACAGCCGGCATGGGCGGCGGCCTCGCCTGAAGTGCGCGCTGATCTGCTGGAGGCGATTGCCGCAACATTGTTCGCGCGTTCGGCGGCCCTGGGCGAACTGCTGGCGCGCGAAGAAGGCAAGACGCGGGCCGAGGGCACCGGCGAGGTGCTGCGCGCCGCACGCATCTTCCGCTATTTCGCGGGCGAGGCGATTCGCCTGCACGGGCGCACGCTGGCGTCGACAAGGCCGGGCGTCGAGGTGCGCACCCATCACGAGGCGTTGGGCGTGGTGGGCCTGATCACGCCGTGGAACTTCCCCATCGCCATTCCGGCCTGGAAGGCGGCGCCGGCGCTGGCGTTCGGCAACGCGCTGGTGATGAAGCCAGCCGAAACCGCGCCTGCCATGGCGCATGCGCTGGCCGGCATCATCGCGGAATGCGGCGTGCCCGCCGGCGTGTTCAACCTGGTTCTGGGGGCTGGCGGTGCCGGCGCTGCACTCGCCGCCCATCCGGGTGTGGATGGGGTGTCGTTCACCGGATCGCAGGCCACCGGGCAGAAGGTGGTGCAGGCCACGGCGGCCCGGCGGGCGCGGGTGCAGCTGGAAATGGGCGGCAAGAACCCGCTGCTGGTGCTGGCCGATGCCGATCTCGATCGCGCCGTGGCCATCGCGCTGGATGGCGGCTTCTTCCAGACCGGGCAGCGCTGCACCGCATCGAGCCGGGTGATCGTGGAAGATGCCATCCATGATGAGTTCGTCGCCCGGCTGGCGCAGCGGGCAGCCGCGCTCAATGTTGGCCATGCGCTCGATCCGGCCACGCAGGTTGGCCCGGCCAACAGCGAGGCGCAACTGGCGCGCAACCTCGATTATGTCGGCATCGCCACAGGCGAGGGCGGCCGGCTGGTGTGCGGCGGTGAGCGGCTGCAACGCGAGCATCCGGGCTGGTACATGGCGCCCACCCTGATTGCCGACACCGATCCGGCCATGCGCATCAACTGCGAGGAGGTGTTCGGGCCGGTGGTGAGCACCATCCGCGTGCATGATTATGATGAGGCGCTGAGCGTGGCCAACGCCGGCGAGTTCGGGCTTTCGGCTGGCATCGTCACCAACCAGCACGACCGGGCGCGGCATTTCCGCCGCAACGTGCGCGCCGGCATGGTGATGGTGAACCTGCCCACGGCGGGCGTTGATTATCACGTGCCGTTCGGCGGCGTGCGCGGTTCCAGCCATGGCCCACGCGAACAGGGCTTTGCCGCGTTCGAATTCTACACGACGATGAAAACGGTGTATGAAGCCGGGTGACGCGCCTGCGGGGATGGTCTTCATCCCCGGCGGTACCTTCACGCTGGGGTCGCTGGATTTCTATCCGGAAGAGGCGCCGCTGCGCCGCGTCGCGCTGGACGGTTTCTGGATCGACGAAACGCCGGTGACCAATCGCGATTTTGCCCGCTTCGTGGCAGCAACCGGCCACGTGACGGTGGCCGAAGTGGCACCTGATCCGAAGGATTATCCCGGCATGGATCCGGCGCTGGCGGTGCCAGGGTCGCTGGTGTTCACGCCTCCGCCCGGCCCTGTGCCGCTCAACCGACCCGATCTGTGGTGGCGCTTCGTGCCCGGGGCGGACTGGCGCCACCCCTATGGGCCGGATGCCGATCTTGATGTGCTTGACCTGTGGGATCACCCGGTGGTGCAGGTGGCGTGGGCCGATGCGGCGGCCTATGCGAAATGGGCCGGCAAGGCATTGCCCACCGAAGCCGAACATGAAGTGGCCGCGCGCGGCGGGCTGGAGGGCAAGGCGTTTGCCTGGGGCGATGAACTGGCGCCCGATGGCCGCATCATGGCCAACAGCTGGCAGGGCAGCTTTCCGCATCACAACACGGCGGCAGACGGCTGGGAACGCACCTCACCAGTGCGCAGCTTCCCTCCCAACGGTTACGGCCTCCACGACATGATCGGCAACGTGTGGGAATGGACGCAGGACTGGTGGGAGGACCGCCCCCGCCAGCCGCGCAAGAAGCGCCCCGACGCCTGTTGCACCATCGCCAACCCGCGCGGCGGCACGCTGTGGGGCAGCTATGATCCGGCTCAGCCAGACGTGAAGATCGGCCGCAAGGTGCTGAAGGGCGGATCGCACCTGTGCGCGGTCAACCATTGCCAGCGTTATCGTCCAGCCGCCCGCCATCCGGAGATGATCGACACATCGACCACCCACATCGGCTTTCGCTGCGTGAAGCGAGTGAAGCCTTAATCCACAGGCAACAGGCGCCCGGTCTTCACGTCATAGATGAAGCCGTGGACCGGGATGGTGTCGGGCGTCAGCGGGTGCGCCTTGATGCGCGCCACGTCGTCGCGCACGCTTTGCGCCAGATCCTTGAAGGTCAGCCAGGCGACGTGCCAGCCTTCCGTGCTGCCGCCTTCGGCCTGCGTGTTGGCCCACTGCGTGCCATCGAAGGTGGCGGTGGCGCGGCTGGTTTCCAGAAGGGTGGCGATGGTGGGCCCATCGAACAATTCCATGCCGCAATCGGTGTGATGGATCACGAACCATTCGCGCGTGCCCAGCAGCTTGTGGGAAATCACCAGCGACCGGATGGCATCGTCGCTGGCGCGGCCGCCGGCGTTGCGGATCACATGGGCATCGCCTTCGGCCAACCCGGCATATTTGGCCGGATCAAGCCGGGCATCCATGCAGGTGAGGATGGCAAAGCCGCGCGCCGGCGGCAGCGCCAGATTGCCCTTGTCCCCGAAATCGGCGGCATAGGCGTCGTTGGCGGCGGTCACTTCGGTGCGGATCTGGCTCATCATGTTTCTCCTTCGCCGCTCGTTGTGACGGCTGGCGGGGAAGGGCGCGACGAAGAAAATCTGCGCGATTGCCAAATCCGCCTAGCGCCGGCGTTTGGGCCGCTCCCGCTGCGCATAATCATCAAGGATGCGGCGCATCCGGGCGATGGCGCGCATGCGGGCGGTCTCGTCCTCGATGGCGGCCAGCCGGCGTTTGAGGCCAGTGGCCAGATCGGCATAGTCATTCTGCCAGTCCCGCCCCACGGCGTGCCGGCGCGATTGTGCGCCGCGCTTGATGCGCCGCGCCGGCTGGCCGGCCGCAAGCCGGTAGCAATCGCCCAGTTCCGGTGCGATCACGGCCGGCGCCAGGCCGCGCGCCTGGGCTTCGGACGCCAGCGCATCGATGGCCTCCTGCTCGCCATGATCAAGGAACAGGGTGCCGGCAATCGGCCCGGCCGCGGTGATCCAGTCCAGCAGTTCCTCGCGGTCGGCATGGGCGGAATAGCCGTCGATGTGGCGCACCTGCGCCCGCACCGCCATGTCCCGCCCGGAGATACGAACCCGCTGCGCGCCCTCAAGGATCACCCGGCCCAACGAGCCCTGCGCCTGGAAGCCGACGAACAAGATGGTGGAATCGCGGCGCGGCAGGTTGTGAAGAAGATGGTGGCGGATGCGCCCGGCTTCGCACATGCCCGACGCCGCGATGATGATGGCGCCCGACATGCTGTTGAGGCGCATCGATTCCGCCGCCGGCCCGATGCTGTGGATGGCGGGATGGGTGAACACGTCGCGTCCCCCGGTGTCCTCCAGCGTGTCGGCGTGGGCGCGGAACACCTCTGTCACCTTGTTGGCGAGCGGGCTGTCCACGAACACCTGCGCCGTGCCGATGGCGCCAGCCTTCGACAGCATGGCGATATCCAGCAGCAGTTCCTGCGTGCGTTCCAGCGCGAAGGCCGGGATCACCAGATTGCCGCCACGCTTGAGCGCGGCGTTGATCTCCTCGGCCAGCAGCCGGCGGCGTTCATACATGGTCACCTTCTGGCGGGTGGTGTCGCCATAGGTGGATTCGCAGATCACGTGATCGAACCCCCTGGCGGTGGCGGGATCTGACAGGCCGGGGCTGGGCAGGAAGGCCTTGTTGTCCGGCCCCAGATCACCCGAAAACAGCAGCCGGTTGCCGCCGGCCTCCAGCTCCACGGATGCCGCGCCCAATATGTGCCCGGCGTTCCACAGCCGGGCGCGCAAGCCCTGTGCGGGCTCGAACCAGTCTTCCAGTTCCACCGGCCGCGCCAGTTCGGCGGCGGCCAGTGCATCGGCTTCGGTATAGGTGGGGGTGATCGGTTCATCGCCGGCCCGGTCGCGCCGGTGGTTGCGGCGTTCGGCTTCATATTCGTGGATGCGCCCACTGTCTGCCAGCATCGGCCGCAACAGATCGGCGGTTTGCGGCGTGCACCAGATGGGGCCGGTGTAGCCCAGCGCCGACAATCGCGGCAGCAGGCCGGAATGATCGATGTGCGCGTGGGTGAGGATGACGGCATCGATGCTGCCGACATCGAAGGGCAGCGGGCCGTGGTTCAGCGCCTCCAGCGTGCGGGAGCCCTGGAACAGGCCACAATCGACAAGGATGCGGCGGCTGCCGGCTGCCACCTCCATGCAGGAACCGGTGACGGTGCGCGCGGCGCCGTGGAAGGTAAGGGTTGCGGTCATCGTGGTGTGACTTTCGTTTCGTTGCTCACGGTGGTTGGCGGGTTGAGCACGACGTCATCGCCCGCCTTCAGGCCAGCCAGCACCTCACCGTGGGCGCTGTCGATCCGGCCGATCTTCACGTCGCGGGTGCGGGCGCGACCGCCTTCGATGGCAAACACCTGCCAGCCGCCGCCGGAGCCGCGGAACAGCGCGCCGATGGGCACGCGCAGCGCATCGGGGCGCTGCCACAGGATCACGGTGGCATCGAGCTGGAAGCCATGGCCCAGCCGGGCCGCGCGCCCGGCGCTGGCGGCGTCGAACCCGATGATCAGGTTCACCCGCTGCTCCTCGATGCCCAGCGCCGAAACCTTCATGCGCCCGAACGGCTCAATGCGCTTCACCGTGCCGGTCAGCGCGCCTTCGCCGCCCCACTGCGTCATTTCGACGGGATCGCCCACCTTGGCCTGCACTGCCTCGCGGGAGAGCAGATCGAGCACCACTTCGATACGGGCCGGATCGCCAATCCACAGCAGCGGCGTGCCCTCCTGGATCAGGCCCTCGCTTTCATCGACCACCGAAAGCACCGTGCCGGCCACGGGGCTGCGCACCGGCACCTCGGCAGTGCTGGCCTCGCCGGTGGCGGGGGCCAGTTGCGCCGCCAGCCGGGCGGCTTCGGCGCGGGCCTGGGCAAGGGCGGCATTGCTGGTGGAAACCCGCGTGCGCGCCGCTTCCAGTTGCGCCCTGGGCAGGAAGCCGCGTCCGGCCAGGTCCTCGGCCCGCACCAGATCGCGCCGCGCCTGCGCGAGCGTGGCGGCCAGCCCGTTGATGCTGGCGCGCGCCGCATCCAGCGCGGCGTGCACCTGTTCGATGCCCCGCGGATCCAGCGGCGCCGATGGCCGACCGTGCATGTGGGCGATTTCCTGGCCGGCGCCCACGCGTGCGCCAGGATCGACATTGATGGGCGACAGGAAGCCACTGATCGGTGCCGATACCACCGAAAGCGGGCGCACCCGCGTCACGCCTTCATCGGTGATGCCCAGCCGCATGGGCCCGCGCGTCACCTTGCCGGCATCCACCGGCACGGCTTCCGGCCAGAAGGCAATGCCCAGGCCGGCCCCCAGCAGGGCCAGGATCAGCAGCGCCCAGCGCCAGCGTTTGAACAGATCCGCCATCATTCCCGCGCCTTCAACACCCGAACCATGTCAAGCTGCTGCACCCGCCGCGCCACCACCAGTGCGGTGAGCATGGCCGCCGCCAGCACCACCAGCACCGACCAGCCATAGCTTGCCCGCGCCGGGGCAAAGGGCAGGCGGAACAGATCGGAACTGAACAGCGCCACCATCAACCGCGCCAGCAGATTGCCGATCACGCAGGCGAACGGCACCGCGGCCGCCACCAGCAGCGCCAGTTCCCCAACCAGCACCAGGCCCACCTCGCTGCGGAAATAGCCCAGCACCCGCAGCGTGGCGAGTTCATGGGCGCGTTCCGACAGGATGATGCGGGCACTGTTGTACACGACGCCCACCGTGATCGCCCCGGCAAAGCCGACGAAGAAGACGATCATGGTGAGCAGATTGTCGTCGATCATGCGTTCGAACTTGGCCACCGACGCGGCCTTCTCGCTCACCCCCAGCACCATCGGCATCGCCTTCAACCGTGCCAAGATGCTGGCCCGCGCCGCCGGATCGATGCGCAGCAGGGCGGTGCCGGAGGTGGCGCCATCGCGGGTCAGCCGGGCCAGCGTCGCTTGTGCCGCATAGGCGCGTGCGCCGATATATTCGTCCACGATGGCCGTCACCGGCATCAGGGCCTGCGTGCGGCGGCCGCCCAGCATCTCCACCCGCACATTCTCGCCGACGGCAATCCCCAGCTTGTCGGCCAGTTGCCGGCTCAGCATCAGGCCGTCGGCGGGCAGCGGGTGGGCGGCGCCATGGCGATCGATGCGCAGGCTGAGCTGCGCGTCTTCCGGGCTGGATTCCAGAACGCTGCGTTCCATGCGCTGGCCGTTCATCAGCTTCACGGCCACGCCGCGCGCTGGTTCCACCCGCAGCACGCCGGGCAGGCGGGCCAGCGCGTGCAGGGCATCGTCCCGCCGGGGTTCGGTGAAGGTGACGGTGAGATCCTGGCGCTGGGCCCGGAAGAAGAAGGCATCGATCATCGTGCCGCTGGCATCGATGAACTGCAGGTTGGAAAACAGCAGCCCGCCCGACAGCGCGACACCCAGCACGGTGATCGCCGAACGCCCTGGCCAGCGCGCGATGTGGCGCAGGATCATGTTGCCGCTGGCCGACAGCCCCACCCGCTGCCCCCAGCGCTCCACCGGGCCGGCGCGATACACCGGCGGCGGCGGCGGCGACATGGCGGCGGCCGGCGCCAGGACCACGGCGCTGCGCACGCCTCCCAGCGCGCCCAGTGCTGCCGTGCCGATGGACAGCGCAGCAGCCATCAGGATCACCGGCGGCGACACCTGATAATCGAGGAAGGGGAAGTGATAATATTTGCTGTAGATGGCCGTCATGCCGCCGCCCATGCGGATGCCGGCGGC
>JALOSK010000253.1 GCA_025458465.1 Sandarakinorhabdus sp.
GGAATTCCCCGATCTGGTGAAGAAGTGGCTGGGCAGCGTGGTGCCGGTGCAGGACAATTATTTTGCCTGCCTGAACAGCGCGGTCTTTTCCGATGGCACGTTCGTCTACATCCCCGAAGGCGTGCGCTGCCCGATGGAGCTTTCCACCTATTTCCGCATCAACGCCGCCAACACCGGCCAGTTCGAACGCACGCTGATCATCGCCGACAAGGGCAGTTACGTGTCCTATCTGGAAGGCTGCACCGCCCCGATGCGCGATGAAAACCAGCTGCACGCCGCCGTGGTGGAACTGGTGGCGCTGGACGATGCCGAAATCAAATATTCCACCGTGCAGAACTGGTATCCGGGCGATGCCGACGGCAAGGGCGGCATCTACAATTTCGTCACCAAGCGCGCCAACTGCCTGGGCCGGAACAGCAAGGTGAGCTGGACGCAGGTCGAAACCGGCAGCGCCATCACCTGGAAATATCCCAGCTGCGTGCTGTCGGGCGAAAACAGCGTGGGCGAATTCTATTCGGTGGCCGTCACCAACAACCGCCAGCAGGCCGATACCGGCACCAAGATGATCCATCTGGGCAAGGGCACCACGTCCACCATCGTGTCCAAGGGCATTTCCGCCGGGCGTTCCAATGGCACCTATCGCGGCCTCGTGAAGGTGGCGGCATCGGCCGAAGGCGCGCGCAACCACACCCAGTGCGATTCGCTGCTGCTGGGTTCCAACTGCGGCGCGCACACCGTGCCCTACATCGAGGTGCGCAACCCTTCGGCGACCATCGAGCACGAGGCGACCACCTCGAAGATTTCCGATGATCAGCTGTTCTATGCCCAGTCGCGCGGGCTGGATGCGGAAGCGGCCGTGAGCCTCATCGTCAACGGCTTCTGCCGCGAAGTGCTGCAGCAATTGCCGATGGAATTCGCGGTGGAAGCGCAGAAGCTTCTGGGCATCAGCCTGGAAGGCAGCGTGGGATGATGCGCGCCACCGCCCCGCTGGCGGTGGCATCGGCGGCAGCGTGCCTTCTCGCTGCCTGTGATGCCGCGCCGCCGCGCCCCGATCCCAAGGGCCAGCAACTGCGCGCCGAGCTGGACCAGATGACGAAGGATTATGCCGCCTGCGTCGATGCCAAGGTTGCCGCCGCCGACGTGTCGAACGATCCGGCCGGCAGCATCGCCATCGAAGCCGTGAAGGCCTGCCGCCCGCAAAGGAACGCGCTGAGATTGAAGGTCGCCTCGTTCGATCGCTTCGGCCACCCGAACCACACGGCCAACCAGGCCGAAGCCGTTGCCGACGCCAGTGTGGGCGTCATCGAGAAGGAACTGCGCGAAAAGGCGGTGGTGGACATCGTCAAGCGCCAGAACGAAACCCGGTAAGGACTGCCCCCCAATGCTCGTTATCGACAATCTGACCGCCGAAATTGATGGCAAGACCATCCTGAAGGGCCTCACCCTCACCGTGAACGCGGGCGAGGTGCATGCCATCATGGGGCCGAACGGCGCCGGCAAATCCACCCTGTCCTATGTGCTGGCCGGCCGTGACGGCTATGAGGTCACTGGCGGCAGCGTCACCTTCCGGGGCGAGGATCTGCTGGCCAAGGCGCCGCACGAACGCGCCGCTGCCGGGCTGTTCCTGGGCCTGCAATATCCGGTGGAAATCCCCGGCGTGTCGAACCTGCTGTTCCTTCGCACCGCCTTGAACGCACAGCGCACGCTGCGCGGCGAGGCCGAACTGTCGGGCGCCGAATTCATGAAGCTGGCCAAGGCGGCGGCGGAAACGCTGGGCCTGCCGTTCGACATGATGAAGCGCGCGGTGAACCAGGGCTTTTCGGGCGGCGAGAAGAAGCGCAACGAAATGGTGCAGATGCACGTGCTGCAGCCGTTCCTGGCCGTGCTGGACGAGACGGATTCGGGCCTCGACATCGATGCGCTGCGGGTGGTTTCAGAAGGCATCAACGCCATGCGCGGCCCCGATCGCGCCACGCTTTTGATCACCCATTATCAGCGGTTGCTGGATTATGTGGTGCCCGATCACATCCACGTGCTGATGGATGGCCGCATCGTGCATTCGGGCGGCGCGGAACTGGCGCACAAGCTGGAGGCGGAAGGCTATTCCGCGCTCGCCGCATGACGGCGAAAAAGGAAACCCGCGTGAGCGCCCAAACTGCCACTGTGCCCACCAAGAAGGGCGAGGCCTGGCGCTACAGCGATCTGGCCGCCGTTGCCCGCCACTGGCCGGTGGCGGTGGAACCGGTGGTGGTGCCGGCCGGCGAATCCCACGCCGATATCATCCGGGCCAGCGAAGAGGGCATCCGCCATCTTGCCATCAGCATCGGCGCCGGTGGTGCCTGTCGGCTGACCATCATCGATGCCGGGCGCAGCTATGGCCGGATCGCGCTGGACGTGACGCTGCATGACGGCGCCGATTTCCAGCTGGGTGCCATCCTGATCGGCGGGGCTGCGCAGACCATCGAACTGGTGACCACGGTGCGCCACGTTGGCCCGAACGCCACCAGCCGGCAGATCGTGCGCGCCGTGGCCGGCGGCACGGCCACCACCTCCTATCTGGGGCAGGTCGCCGTGGCCCGCGAAGGCCAGAAGACGGACGCGAGCCAATCCTTCAAGGCCATCCTGCTCAATCGCGGCGCCACGGCCAATGCCAAGCCGGAGCTGGAAATCTTTGCCGACGATGTGAAGTGCGCCCACGGCGCCGCCATCGGCGAGATCGACAAACAGGCGCTGTTCTACATGACCAGCCGCGGCGTGCCGCCCGCGCAGGCCCGCGCCCTGCTGACCCGTGCCTTCCTGTCGGATGCGCTGGAGGGGCTGGACGTGGCAACGACCGAGACGCTGGACGCCGAGATCACGGCGCTGCTGGAGCGCGCGGCGTGAGCCTCGCCACGGCCTCTCCGCTGCTCGACCTGAAGGGCGACTTTCCGGGGCTGGCCGGCGATTGGGCCTATCTCGACACGGCGGCGACTGCGCAGAAGCCGCAAGCGGTGATCGACGCCATCGCGCGTTGCTATGGCGCCGATTATGCCACCGTGCATCGCGGGGTATACGAACGTTCGGCCACCATGACGCTGCGCTTCGAGGAGGCGCGCGCCACCGTGGCGCGCTTCATTGGCGCAGGTTCCCCCGATGAAGTGGTGTTCGTGCGCGGCGCCACCGAGGCCATCAACCTCGTCGCCCAAAGCTGGGGCCAGCGCCTGAAGGCCGGGGACCGCATCCTCATTTCCGCGCTGGAGCATCACAGCAACATCGTGCCATGGCAGCTTCTGCGCGACCGTACGGGCATCGAGATCGATTTGGCGCCACTGACCAGCGATGGCCGCATCGACGAAGATGCGCTGATCGCCATGCTGCGCCCGGAAACCAGGCTGGTGGCCATCGCGCATGTTTCGAACGTGCTGGGCAGCACCGCCAACATAAGCCGCATTGCCGATGCCGCGCACGCCGCCGGCGCGCTGCTGATGGTGGATGGCTGCCAGGCCGCACCGCGCCTCGCGCTCGACATGGCGGCGCTGGATTGCGATTTCTACGTGTTTTCCGGCCA
>JALOSK010000254.1 GCA_025458465.1 Sandarakinorhabdus sp.
TGGATATGGGCGCCGCCATAGGCCAGCGCCACCAGCGCGATGGACAGCCAGATGGTCCAGAAACGGCGATCGCGTGCGGCCTCGCCAAAGCTGACGCCGGCCAGGCCGCCGCCGGCGGTGATTTCGGGCGGCGTTTCTTCGGCGGTTGGTTCCCGGAACCAGGCCAGGCCGATGGGCAGGGCCAGCAGCAGCGGGAACAGTGCGACGACGGGATAAAGGCCGCGCCAGCCAAATTGCGCGATGGCCCACACCGCGACCTTGGGCACGATCAGCGCTGCCAGGCTGGTGCCGACCAGCAGGATGCCCAGCGCCAGGCCGCGGCGGCGGTAGAACCACATGTTGACAGCGCGGCTCCAGGTGACGGGCGTTGAACCAATGCCGACCAGACCGATCAGGAACCACACGCCGAACCAGGCGAACAGCGAGCCGGGAATCAGGCCCATGCTTGCAAAGCTGAGGGCAAAGGCCAGGAGCGAGGCGAGCGCCACGACACGCACGCCATACCGATCGGCCAAGGCACCGAACACCGGCGCCAGCAACGCCCCGGTGATGCCAAACACGGTGACGCCGGCCGAGATGGTGGCAAAGCTCCAGCCAAATTCATTGTGCAATGGGCCGAGCACGAAACCGATGGTGTTGAACGGCAGCGGCGAGGCGCCGCACATGACGCCGAGCAGGCCGGCGACCAGAACCTTCCAGCCCGATTTGAACTCGCTCTTCACGCCAGAGGTCCCCCGGAAATCTGTTCGAGCTGAAACAGCCCATCCATGTAACCGGCGACTTCGCCCTTCACATAGAGAAAATCGCCATCCGCACTGATCCACATCGTGTAGGGCGGGTGGTTGTTGGTCATGCCGGTGAAGCTGAGGCGGTGGCAATCGAAGCGGCCGGCAGGAACCGCGATCGTCTCTCGGCCCTCATAGCTGAGGCCCGAGGTGGAGGTGACCAGCATCGGGCCGGTGGCGCCGAAATGATGCAGGCTGTGCAGCAGGCTGGGGCCCCAGAAATGCGTGTGCCCAGGGCCGCGGTCGAACGGGAAGCTGGTGGCAAGCCAGCCATCACCGATCAGCGCATGCACGCCAAAGCCGCGCATCGGGCGCACCAGTGGCCGGCGCTGCGACAGGCGGCCTTCGGCCAGCGTGGCGGTTTCGGCCTGGGCCTCGCCCTCCGTGAAATGGAACCAGCCGCTGCCGGTGGGCGTGCCGTGGTTCAGTATGCGGACATGGGCCTCCACAGGCTGGAATGCAGCGTCGACGGCGAGCGTGGTGAAGCGGGTGACGTCTTCATCGCCGTGCCGCATCTCGCACTGCACCATCAGTGTGCGGCCGCCATCGGATTGGCGGGTGATGGTGAAATCTTCCGTGCCCCACAGCGCGCCGGTTGTGGCGCTGCGATAGGCGATGCGGCCGGATCGGCGCGGCAGAGGCGCAAAATCAGCGGGCATCGATGAACTCGGTCAGGTTGCCGTCCGGGTCTGCCACGGCAAACAGATCAACCCTGCCCAGGCCCTTGATCGGCACGGCGCTGCCCTGTTGCACCGGGGTGACGCCAGCCCGCGCCAGCGCGGCGCGATAGCCCGCAAGGTCTGTCACCCGGTAGCGCACCGACAGGATGCCGAGATTGGGTGCGCGGGCATGGGCGCCCTGCGGGATGCCGGCAAATTCGGTGATCTGCATCATCTCCACCCGGCCGGTTTCGCCGGGAACCGGGTTGAGCGCAGCCGCAGCGCGCAGGGCTTTCAGCGTGTAGTTGAGCGGGATGCCGAAGTTGGAGGGTTCAGGCTGCGTGCCGATGGCATTGGTGCCGTCGCCATCGAACACGATGCCAAAGCCGAGTTTCTGGCTGAAGAAATCGCGCGATGCTGCCTTGTCGGCGACCATGCGCATCGAATTGAACGCCTGGCTGATGCGCCCCAGCGGAAAGGCGGTGAATGGCGGCGAGAAGCGCTGATAGGCGGCGATATTGATGCCGTGCGGACCAGTGAGCACGACATTGGCCAGTTTCGAGCCAAGGAAGTCGAACCGGATCGGCGGGCTTTCGGCCCACCAGCCGGCCTTGATGGCGGCATCGAACAGGCCGTCGATATCGTCGGTGCGGACCATGATCGAATAGATGCCGCCCGGATCCCACGCCCGCGCCGCCAGCCGGATCGGGCGCTGGGCGACGCCCCTGAAGGTGACAAGGCGCAGGCAGCCGGTGGTGACCCCCGGGGCACACCACAAGGTGAAGCGGCCGCGGGCAGACACCGGCAGGCGCCAATAGGTGATTTCGGCGCGCGACACGGTGCCGGCTGCCACTTCGCGCCAGCCGCCCGCACGTTTCAGCAGGCGGGTGAAGGGGGCGGGATCGCTGACGCTGATCACGGCTTCCGTCCACGGCTGCACGCCATGATCAGCCGCCACGCCTGCTGCCGAAGGGCAGGGCAGGGTGGCGGCGATCAGGGCAGCAGCCGTGACGGCGCGAGCCATCAGAAGTTGTAGCGGGCGCGGATGGTCCAGGTGCGCGGCGGATTCAGATAGCTGTGGTTTGCCAGGCTCGATTCCACCGCTTCCTCATCGAAGCAGTTGCGGCATTCGGCCTGAATCTGCCAGCCGCCGGCGTGCTTGAGCAGCAGCGACGCATTGGCGATCCAGCGCGACTGGCTGAACGAGCCGCGGATGAAATCACCATTATAAGCGGCGTTGGCCGGATAACGGACACCGCCAGCGCTGGTGAAGGGCTGGTTGAAGAAGCTCACCGAGCTGGTGCCGACCTCGCTCGATGAACGCCAGTTGGCGTTGACCGACGGGATGATCGACACCTTGTCGTCGATCTTCAGTTCATAGGTGGCGCCCATGCTCATCGTCCAGGCTGGGGTGCGCACCGGGGTGGCGATATCGCCATTCGGGGCAACGATGCCGACGCCGCACGCCAGCGCCACTTCCGCCGCGACGCCCAGCGCCACCCGGCCCGCCGCCAGTTGCTGGCGGCAGGCGACCTGCTGGGCCGCCACCGACTGGAAGTTGAACTCGTCGACGGCAGGCGCGCCCGCTGGCAACTGATACTTGTCGTCCTGATAGCCCAGGCTGCCGAACAGGGTAAGCGCATCGGTCGGGCGGGCGGTGAATTCGGCTTCGATACCCTTGTTGAGATAGTCGGCGAAATTGCGGGTCAGGAATGCCAGGGAGCCGTTGGGCCGAACGAAGGCCGACGGCGTCTGCAGGCCACTGGCATCAACGATGAACGCCGTCAGGTTGAAGCGCAGACGCTTGTCGAACAGGTCAGCCTTGAAACCGGTCTCATAGCTCCAGACTTTCTCCGGGCCGAAGGGCAACAGCTCCGAAGCCGATGTGCCGCGCGCGTTCCAGCCGCCCGACTTGAAGCCGTTGGTCGCACTGGCGAACAGCAGGATGTCGTCCGACGCCTTCCACGACAGGGCAAAACGCGGCGTCCACAGCTTGGTCCGCTGCTGTGTGGGGATGGCGACGCCATTGGGCGCGCGCAGGTTGCTGGTATCGATGCAGGTCGCTTCGATGCTGCCATCGTTGCAGCTGAACCGGTTGTC